>NZ_JBIVJP010000012.1:0-273012 GCF_044750285.1 Streptomyces sp. NPDC088812
GGGGGGGGGGGGGCCGCCCGCGGTGGGGGGGGGGGGGCGGGCGGCCACGCCGGTCGGGCCCCGCGGGGGCGCCGCGGGGGGCCCCCCGCGGCGGGGCGCGGCCCGTCGTGCCCGACCGCACACCGCCACCCGGGCCCCGGGCGCCGTCCGGCGCCGACGGCATCCGGCACCGCATCGCCCGCAAGCCCATCGCCCGCAAGCCCATCGAGCCGCCCGCACCTCGTCCGCCACCTCGTCCGCCACCGCGGACCCGCCGCTCGGGACGGCGCGTCTCAGGCGTCCGCGGTGAAGTGCGCCAGCCGTGCCGCCAGCACGTCCAGGAAGCCGTGCACCCCGCCGGTGTCGAACCGGCCCGGGTCGTACTGGCACTCGAGGTGGCAGGTGCCGTCGTCCGCCACGCTGACGATCAGCTGGAACGTCCCGACGAGGCTGTTGAAGCCCCGCTCCGACAGGGCCAGGGACTCCCGGGGCACCGTCCACGGCACGAAGTTGACCAGCACCTGTGCCGGACGGCTCGCGATGGCCTTCGCGTCGGCCTGTCCGCTCACCGCCAGGATGTAGTCCCACGGCGTCGGCTGGTACGGAAGCGTCCGCAGCCAGGCCGACTTGGTGGCCGCGAGGGCGTGTCGCGGTTCGCCGAGCGAGGGATGGCGCACCCGCACGGGCGTGTTCTCGGCGAAGTACCCCTGGGTGTCGAGGTAGCCGGGCGCCCGCCCGCTCGTGTTGACCCGTACGGTCACGTCGTCGTCGCCCGTCACGAGCCCGACGGCCGACACCGCACCGGCCAGGAAGAGCAGGAACGGCGAGGACTTGAGCCGGCCGGCCGCGGCCCGCAGTCTCGCGATGTCCGGAAGGTCCCGCCGGATGCAGTGCACGTAACCGCTGAGGGGGCCGTCCGGGTCGGGGCAGAACGGGAAGACCGTGGCGCGGTCCGGGGGAGTGCCGTCGAGGTAGCGCAGCCAGAACTCGCGCGCCGTCGTCGGTACCCCGGCGGCATCGAACGGGAACTGCCGGTGCTGCTCGGCGACCCAGTCCGAGTGCCGGCCGTACTGCGCTCCGAGGCGGTCGGTGCCGAGGCCGAGCAGTTCGTCGCGCAGCAGCCGGGTGCTGCGGGCGTCGCTGATCAGGTGGTCGAAGACCGCGCAGACCTGCCGGACCGGCCGGCCCGCCGCATCCGGCAGTTCGATGACCGCCAGCTCCCACAGGGGGCCGTCCGCGCGGTCGAAGAGATGGTGCCGCATCCGGGTGCCGACGTCCGCCAGTTCCTCGGCCGAGCCGACGGCGAGGTGGCGGACGGGCAGGTCGACGCGGGGCGCGTAGTGGGCGCGGCCTCCGTCGGCGGGGGAGATCTCGGTGATCCTCAGGGCCTCCTCACGCAGGACCAGTGTCCGGAGCCGGCTGCGCAACCGGTCCGTCGTCACGTCGTCGGGCAGGACGAAGGACGTCCTGCAGTTCGGCACCCGTTCGTTGCGCTCCACGTCGCGCCGCAGTCGTCCCGCCTGTTGCCAGGACAGTTCACCGTGCGTGCTCCGGGTGGCGGCGTAGGCCGTCACTGCACCTCCTCGCGTGGGACAGCGGTATCCGGGGTGGCCCTGCGCCGGGACTCGGCCGCCGCCAGGACGCGGCGCCGGTCCACCTTCCCGTTGGGCAGCAGGGGCAGGGAGTCGAAGAGCATCACCTCGTTCGGCATGGCCGTGCCGAGCCTGCGGCGCAGCCGACGGGTGAAGTCCGGTGCGGAGAACGCCTCGCCGGCCTCGACGGCCAGCACGATGTCGCCGCTGGTCTCGACGTCCACCTGGACGCAGCAGGCCTGCCGCACGTCCGGGTCGTCGAGGGCGTCGGCGGCGATCCGGGACAGGTCGACCAGCACACCCAGGCGTTTGACCGTCCCGTCGAGCCGGCCCTCGACGTAGAGCCGGCCACGCTCGTCGAGCCGGCCGCGGTCCTGGGTGCGGAACGTGGTGACGCCGTCCCGCCGGGTGAGCCCGTGCGCGCCGGTGTTCTCCCGGGTGTCGGGGAGGTAGCCGAGCGCGCCGTCCGGTGTCTCGATGGTGAGCCGGAACGTCCCCTCGGCGGCGCCGGTACGCGGATCCGGCCGGTGGTGCGTCAGCCGGACGCCGGGCAGGCCGCGGCCGACCGGTTGGAGTCCGGGCTCCGGACGCTCGGCCACCAGGTGCCAGAACTTGGCGAGGGTGGTCTCCGAGGGGCCGTAGAGGTTCACCACCCGGGTCTTCGGCGCGACCGCGCGCCAGGTCTCCACGTGCCGGGAGTGGAGGGGTTCCCCGGCGAACAGCGTCCAGCGCAGATCGGGCAGGCGGGCCCGCCCGGAGGCGGCCAGCCAGCGGGAGCTCAGGCTGGGGACGAGGTGGACCGCGGAAACCCGCTCCGCCGTGAGCCAGGGCAGCACCGCGGCGGGATCGGACCGTACCTCGGCCCCGGCCACACAGAGCACCCCGCCGACCACCAGCGGCAGCAGCATCTCGCGCAGGACCACGTCGAAGGACGGGGAGGTGAGCTGCGCGACCCGCAGATCGGCGGGGGCCAGCCCCAGCAGCGCCGCCTCCCAGTCCAGGAAGTGCGCGGCGCCGGCCGCGTTGCCGATGATGCCCTTGGGCGTGCCCTGGGTCCCGGAGGAGAAGGTCAGGTATCCGGCGCCGGGCAGGACCAGGGGATCGTCCTGGACGGCGGGGACGGCGGGGACGGCGGGGACGGCGGGGACGGCGGGGACGGCGGGGACGGCGGGGACGGCGGGACGGCCCGTGCCGTCCAGGACCGCGGCGGGCCGGGCGGCCCGGAGCATCGCCGACCGGCGTTCCCGCGGCAGGAGCGTGTCGACGAGCAGCGGCACCAGTCCCGCGGCCCGGACGCCCAGGAACCGCACGACCAGTTCGGGGCCGCCGTCCGACAGGATCGCGACCGTGGCGCCGGGGCGCAGGTCCGCGGCGGTGAGGGCGTCACGGCAGGCGAGGACACCGTCCCACAGCTCGCCGTAGGTCGTGGTGGACGCTCCGGCGGACAGGGCCGGCGCATCCGGGCGCTCGCGCACCACGCTCCACACCCGGGCGACCAGGGGGCAGCCCGGTTCCGGCCCGTGCTCGTGGCGGTCGGGCGTCACGAGGCCGCTTCGGAGTCGTCGCCCAGCCGCGCGACGAGTTCCGCGTGGACGTCGAGGAGGCTTTCGGTCGCCATGATCATGAAGGTGTCGGCGTCCACTCCCCAGCGGGACCTGAGCAGGACCGCGAGACGGAAGGCTCCGATGGAGTCCCCGCCGGCTTCGTAGAAACTGCTTTCCGGGGCCACGGAGGGGACCCCGATCACCTCCGCACAGAGCCGGGTCAGTGAGTCGACGTCGGGTAGGGACGGCATGGGCGTTTCACCTCCAGGCCGGGGCCCGCGGCCTCCGGCCGAGCGGGGACGGACAGGCGGCGGGCACCGGCGGCCACGGCGGCACCGCGGGAGGCGGCCGTGACCGGGCCGGCTCCCGCGGTGCCCGGTGCGGGCTGTGCGCCGTGCCGCGCGGACCGGCCGGTCAGGCCGACCGGACCGGCCGGTCAGGCCGGCGCGTCCTGCCGGTACAGGACCGCGGCGTCCTCGGGCGTGAGGGTTCCGGAGAAGAGCCGGACCGGGCCGATCGATCCCGGCCAGAAGTCGACCGTCTTCTCCAGCCAGGTACCGTGCCCGACCTGGAGGGGGGCCTCGGCGTGCCAGTAGGTCCACCCCTCCGGCAGGTCCACCGTCCGTACGTCCTCGACGCCGGGCACGAGGAGCCGGGCGGTGTGCGTCCGGGGGTCGAGGACGCCGACGAGCAGGACCCAGGTGTCGAGGGCGGACGCGTCCACCGCGGCGGCCGACGTGGCGTGTCGCCATTCGAACGCCGAGGTCGGGCCGTCGACGGGGGAGACCGTGAAACTCCAGCGCAGGACGGCCTGTTCGGTCCCGTCCGCCCCGGTCTCCGTGAACAGCCGGGCCCCGAGGTAGAAGGCGCCGTGGGAGTCGACGGCCTGGCTGACGGCGGTCCAGGCGTACTCGCCGGGCTCGGGGCGCAGCGCACCGTCGAGCGTGGCGCTGTCCAGCCGCACCCAGACCGCGACGCCGAAGCTCTCGTCGGTCCGCACGGCGGGCCCCTCGGTGGTGAGTTTCTGCCGGTCGCCGTCGAGGGCGATCCCGCCGCCCGGGATCCAGGCGACGCCTTCGTCCGCGACGAGGGTGTGGCCGTTGCCGGAGGAGTCCGTGGCCGTGTGGCCCGCCCCCTCGTCGAACCTCCACCACGCGGTGAGGCGGCTCGGTCGGTCGGTCGTACCGACGGCTGTGGCGGGCGATGCGTTCTGCGTGTCGGTCAAAGCAGCTCCCTGTTCGGGCCTACGGCGTGTTGACAGCCACCGGAGAGTAGGTTGCCATAGTTGCCAACGTTAGGCAATATCGACGTCGGGTTGGCACAACACGGTGAGGGGGCAGTATGCCCGGCATCAGGCTCAGCCTGGCCATTCCCTACAAGCAGCGTCTCGGCAACCTCAGGCTCGTCCTCGAGGCGCTGGCGGAGCAGACCCTGGACAGCTCCGAGTTCGAGGTGGTGGTCGGCGCCATGGAGTACTCCCCGGAGTACACCGCGCTGTGCCGTGACTTCCAGGACCGGTTGAACATCGTCTCCGTCCTCACCTCCCGGGACTTCGAGATCCCGCGCGCCCGGAACCTGGCCATGCGCCAGGCCCTCGGTGAGGTGATCGTGCAGATCGACGCCGACACGTTGCTGCCGCCGGACGCACTGCGCAACCTCTACGACCGGCACTTCTCCTTCGGCCAGGACATCTGCGTCGTCGGACAGGTCGTCGGCTACGGCAACAACGACCGCGACGTCGGCGAGGTCCGCGCCCTGCCGTACGCCCACTACCGGGACGCTCTCGCCCGGGCGGGCGACCTGGCGACGGACCCGAAGGACCCGCGCTTCCGCGCCGAGCACGTCATCCCCTGGGCGTTCGCGTGGACCGGTCTGATCGCGCTACGCGCGGACACCGTCCGCAGGCACGGCCTGTTCTTCGACGAGACGTTCCGGGGCTGGGGGGTGGACGACCTGGAGTGGGGCTACCGGATCAGCGCGAGCGGCACCCCGATCGTGCTGCGCGGCGACGTGTACGGCCTCCACCTGCCGCACCCGAGGGACATGAGGGCCAATCAGCGCACGGAGAGCGCCAACTACCGCCGCTTCCTCGACAAGTGGCCGGGCCCCGACGTCGAACTCGCCCACGCCGTCGGCGATGTGGAGGCCAACCGGATCTACCTCGACTTCCTGAGGGAGCTGCGCGGTGCCGGCGGCGGAGCGGGGCGGTCACTGGGTGTCGCCCGGGGCACCGCCGACGGCACCGACGTCCTGGTCGTCGGCGCCGTCCTCGACCAGGAGGGGCGACTCGTGGACCCCGCCCTGGCCGAGCTGTTCGACGGACACGGTCCCCAGGTCCGCCCGCTCGTCGGGCTGGCGCTGCCGTACGAGGACAAGAGCGTGGCGGAGTGCCGGGTGCTGCCACCGGTGCTGGGACTCTCCCCGCGCTACCGGGACGCCGTACGGACCGAGGTGGACCGGGTCGCCAAGTCGGTGGTCCTGCCCGCGGAGCAGCGGAGGTGACCCAGGGCGCGCCCCCGCCCGCCGCCCCTGCCGACCGGCTGCTGGCGCTCGCCCTGCGGGCCGCGCGGGCGGGCGCGGCGCAGATCGTCCGGCGCGCCGGACGATCCACCGTGGTCGGCACCAAGTCGAGCGCCACCGATCTCGTCAGCGACGCGGACCGGGCCGGCGAGGAGGCCATCCGGCGCCTCGTCACCGCGGAGCGCCCGGACGACGGCATCCTCGGCGAGGAGGGCGCCGAACGCCCGTCGGCCAGCGGCCTGCGCTGGGTGGTCGACCCGCTCGACGGCACGGTCAACCACGTCTACGGCATCCCGCACGTGGCGGTGAGCATCGCCTGCGAGCGGGCCGTCGGCGACGACTGGCAGCCGGTGATCGGCGTGGTCCACGACATCACGCGCGGCGAGACGTTCACCGCGGTCGAGGGCGGCGGCGCCCACCTCGACGGAGCCGCCCTGGCGGTCAACGAAGCGGCCACCCTGCCGCAGGCCCTGCTGGCCACCGAGTTCTCCTATGTGTCGGGGACCCGGGCGCGACAGGCCGCGCTGCTGGCCGAGGTGCTGCCCCGGGCCCGCGACATCCGCAGCACCGGCAGTTCGGCACTGGACCTGTGCTGGGTCGCCGCCGGCCGGTGCGACGGCTTCTACGAGGACGAACTCTCCCGCTGGGACTGGGCGGCGGGAGCACTCATCGTCCGCGAGGCCGGCGGCACGGTGACCACGCTGGGCACCGGAGTGCTGGCCGCCGGCCCCGCCCTGCACCGGACGCTGCGGTCCCTGCTGACCACACGGACCCGGGCCGCACCCGACCCGCACCCCGGCCCGACCCGCCCGGCCGAAGCCCCCCACCTCCCGGCCGGCCCACCCCACAAGGAGCGACCTTGACACGAACCCGCGCCCTCCCCGCCGACCCGGTGGCGGCGCCGGACCGGCACCGGGTGGGTCCGCCACCGCCCTTCGACCATGAACTGGCCGACCCGCTGCGATCCGTCCTGCGACGGCTCCCGATGCCGCTGACGCCCGAACTCATCCCCTCCAGACGCGCCCTCACCGCGGCCGGAAACCTCTCCGACGCGGACATCCGCCGCGACGGATCCTTCGAGATCGAGGAACGGCCGGTGCCGGGCCCGGCCGACGGCCCCGACCTCACGCTGCTCATCTGCCGTCCCACGGCCACCCCCGGACCGCACGGCGTCATCTACAACACCCACGGCGGCGGCATGGTCGCCGGCAGCACCCGCACGGCCGAGCTGGCCGGTGAACTCGACCGCGCCGAGGAGTTCCAGCTGGCCGTGGTGGCCGTCGACTACCGCCTGGCCCCGGAACACCCCGACCCGGCACCCGTGGAGGACTGCTACGCCGGGCTGCTGTGGGTGGCCGGACACGCCGACGAGCTGGGCTTCGACCCCGACCGGATCATCGTCAGCGGCAACAGCGCCGGCGGCGCCCTGGCGGCCGGTACGGCCCTGCTCGCCCGCGACCGCGGCGGCCCCGCGCTGCTCGGCCAGATGCTCCAGTGCCCCATGCTGGACGACCGCTGCGACGCGCCCTCCATCGCCCAGCTGGCCCGAGTGGGGCTGTGGGACGGCCTGTCCGACCTCGCGGGCTGGACCGCCCTGCTCGGCGACCGCCGGGGCGGCCCCGCGGTGTCCCCCTACGCGGCTCCCGCCCGGGCGACGGACCTCGCCGGCCTGCCGCCCGCCTTCATCGACGTCGGTTCGGCCGAGGCGCTGCGCGACGAGGCGATCGCCTTCGCGAGCCGGATCTGGCAGGCGGGCGGCGAGGCCGAACTCCACGTGTGGTCCGGCGCCTTCCACAGCTTCGACGAATGGGTGCCCCAGGCGGTCGTCTCCCGCTCCGCACGGGCCGCCCGTACGGCCTGGCTGCGCCGGCTGCTCGACCGGCACGCGCTGTCGACGGCGGACCAGCGGTGAGCGCGCCCCCCGTGGCACTGGTGACCGGAGCCAACAAGGGCCTGGGGAGGGAGACCGCCCGGCGACTGGCCCATCACGGATACACCGTCCTGCTCGGCAGCAGGGACTTCGGCCGGGGCCTGGAGACCGCCCGCCGGCTCGCCGACGAGGGCGCCCGGGTGGTGCCGGTCGAACTCGACGTCACCGAGCCCGCCAGTGTCGCGTCGGTCGCCGACCGCGTGCGCCGCGACCACGGCCGGCTCCAGGTGCTCGTCAACAACGCGGGAGTGACCACCGGCACCCGCAACCTCGCCACGACCGTCACCGACATGCGCGACCTCTTCGAGGTGAACGTCTTCGGCGTCGTGGGCCTGGTGCGGGCCCTGCTGCCGCTGCTGCGCGAGTCCCGGGCACCCCGCATCGTCAACGTCTCCAGCACCACCGCGTCGCTGGCGCTGACCGGCGACGGCCGGGCCATCCCGGGGGAGACGGACCGCCGCCTCGCGTACGCCAGTTCCAAGGCCGCGCTCAACATGCTCACCCTGCAGTACGCGCGGGCCTTCCAAGGGGACCCGGCCCTGGCCCACATAAAGATCAACGCGGCGTCACCGGGATTCACCGCCACGGACATGAACGGCCACCGCGGCACCCGGACCGTCGCCGAGGGAGCCCGCATCATCGTGGAGCTCGCCACCCTGCCCGACGACGGGCCGACCGGCGGCTTCTTCCACGACGAGGGCCCGCTGCCCTGGTGACGTCGGACCGGACCTACGAACGGGAGAACCATCGTGAGCTGGGCGTATTCCGACCTGGTGGCCGAGGTGTACGAGTTCCACCTGCCCATCGGCTACTCCAACGGAGACGTGGAGTACTACCTTCGCGCGCTGAACGGCATCACCGGCCGCGTACTGGAACCGGCCTGCGGGACGGGCCGGGTGCTCATCCCCCTGCTGGAGGCGGGGCACCGGGCGGAAGGCCTGGACCACTCCCCGGAGATGCTGGACGTCTGCCGCAAGTACTGCCGAGAGCGCGGTCTGCCCGAACCCGCCCTGTACGCGGCCGACATGACGACCTTCGTGCGACCCGGCGCGTACGAGGCGGTGGTCGTCCCCGCGGGCTCCATCCGCAACCTCGACGGACGGGAGCCGACACTGCGGGCACTGCGCTCCTTCCACCGCTCGCTCGTGCCCGGCGGACGTCTCGTGCTCGATGTCGCGGCGCCCCGCATGGTGACGGGGCTGCCCCCCGTCGAGATCCACCAGCGCGAGCCGTACGTGTGGACGGTCCAGACGATCCGCTACGACTACGACCCCGTGGTCAACCGGACGACCCAGTTCCTCCGCTACGAGAAATGGCGCGACGGCGAGCAGGTCGTCACCGAACTGCACCGCTTCCACCTCCAGCACTGGGGGCTGGAGGAGTTCGAGGAACTCCTGAACGAGGCAGGGTTCACGGACGTCCGGGTGAGCGCCGACTACCAGGAGGACGTACGGCCGGGCCCCGACAGCGGCGACTGGACGTTCCACGCCGTCAGGCCCTAGCCCCTCTCGTCAGGGCCTGGCGGCCGCGCCCGCCGCACGACCCTCCGCGCCGCCGCCCCTCCTCCAGCCGCCCCCTTTGCGAGGTACCGCAACCGATGCGCCGTTTCCCCGAGAAGGACCCAGGAACCCCCGATCACACCTCCCCCCTGCGCTACCTCCGCCGGCTCGCCCGCACCCTGCGCCGGCAGCTCACGGCGGGTGTCCTGTACGCGGTCTGCTGCATGGGCGCCCAGGCGCTGATCCCGTACGCCGTCGGACGAGCCGTCGACACCGGAGTGACCGCCCGGGACGAGGGACGGATCGTCTTCTGGGGCGCCGTCGTGTTCGGGCTGGGAGCGGTCCAGACGGTCACCGGCATACTGCGCCACCGCTACGGGATGGTCAGCCGGTTCGGCGCCGCGTACCAGACGGTGCAGGTCGTCACCCGGCACGTCACCCGGCTCGGAGCCACGCTGCACAAGCACCTGGCCACCGGGGAGGTGGTGGCCGTGGGCGTCGCCGACATCAACAGCGTCGGCAACGCCCTGAACGTCGTCCTGCGCGGTACCGCCGCCCTGGTGACGATCGGTGTGGTGGCGGCGCTGATGCTCGTCACATCGGCGCAGATGGCCCTGATCGTGCTGGTCGGTGTACCGGTCGTGGTCCTCGTGCTGGGCCTGCTGGTCCGCCCCCTGCACCGTCGCGCGGTCGGGCTGAGGGAGTCGCAGGGCCGGCTCACCACGAGGGCCGTCGACATCGTGACGGGACTGCGGGTGATCCGCGGCATCGGCGGGGAGGAGACCTTCGGGGCCCGCTACCGCGCCGAGTCGGGCGAGGTACGACGGGCGGGCGTCCGGGCCTCCCGGGTGGAGGCCCTGCTGAAGGCCGCCGAGGTGCTGCTGCCCGGGCTGCTCGTCGTCGTCATCGTGTGGCTGGGAGCGCGGGGGGTCCTGGCGGGCGAGGTGACGGCCGGCCAACTGGTGACGTCCTACGGCTACGCCGTCTTCCTCGTCACGCCGCTCACCACCCTCATCGAGGTCATCGACAAGGCCGTCAAGGGATACGTCGCCGCGCGCCGCGTCGTGCGCGTCCTGGCCCTCGAGCCGGATCTGGCCGACGGGCCCGGCGACCGCGAGCCGGACGGAGCGGCCCTGGTCGACCCGGACTCGGGGCTCGTCGTGCGCGAAGGCCTGCTCACCGCCGTGGCCTGCGCCTCCCGGACGGACACCGCCGACCTGGCCGACCGGCTCGGCCGCTACACCGACTCGGCCGTCACCCTCGGCGGCGTCGAGCTGACGCGGCTGCCGCTGGCCGACGTACGGCGCCGCATCCTCGTGGCCGACAACGACGCACATCTGTTCAGCGGCCGGCTGCGCGACGAACTCGACCCCGCCGGACGCGGCACCGGCCTGGCCGAGGCGGTCGGAACGGCATCCGCCGGCGACGTCGTCGACGTGCTCCCGGACCGCCTGGACACCGTGATCGCCGGCGGCTGGGAACTCTCCGGCGGGCAGCAGCAGCGGCTCCGCCTGGTCCGGGCCCTCATGACCGACCCGGAGACCCTGGTCCTGGTCGAGCCGACGAGCGCCGTCGACGCCCACACCGAGCAGCGGGTGGCCCGCCGGCTGCGGGCCGGCCGCAGCGGCCGGTCCACCGTCGTCTTCACCACCAGCCCGATCCTGCTCGGCCAGGCGGACCACGTGGCATACGTCGAGGCCGGGCGGGTCGTCGCCCAGGGGCAGCACCGGGAACTGCTCGCCGACCCCCGCTACGCCTCGGTCGTCACCCGAGAGGACGTCGACAGATGAGCCTGCCCGTCGCCTCCGCCAAGGAGGTCCGCGCCCACACCGCCGGACTGCTCGTACGCCACCGCCGGCAGTTCCTCGCCGCGCTGGGGCTGCACTGCCTCGCCGCCGCGGCGGCCCTGGTGCCGCCCTGGCAGCTGGGCGACCTGGTCCACCGGATGCGTGACGGCTCGGCGGACGTCGCCGCCACGGTCCTCGTCATCCTGGCGTTCATCACCGCCCAGGCCGCCCTGCTGCGATGCGCGGTCCTGGCGGCCTCCCGGCTGGGCGAGACGATCCTCGCCGAACTGCGGGAGGACTTCGTCGCGCGGATCCTGAGGCTGCCGCTGTCCACGGTGCTACGGGCCGGCACCGGGGACCTGGTCACCCGGACCAGCCTGGACGTGGCCGGCCTGTCGTACGCGGTGCGGTGGGCGGTGCCGGAGGCGGTGACCGCGCTGCTGGCACTGGTCTTCACCCTCGTCGCCCTGGTCCTGGCCAGCCCGCTGCTGGTGCTGCCCTGCCTGCTGCCGGTACCGGCCCTGTGGGTGATCGCCCGCTGGTACCTCGCCCGCGCGCGCGACGGATACCTGCGCGCGGGTGCCTCCTACTCCCGCATCACCGAAGGCCTGACCGAGACCGTGGAAGGAGCCCGCACGATCGAGGCGCTGGGCGTCCACCGCCGCCGGATCGACCGCACCGACCAGGACATCGAGGGCTCCTACCGGGCGGAGCGGTACACGCTCGGACTGCGCACGGTGCTGTTCCCGGCTGCGGAGATCAGTTACATGTTCCCCGTCGCGGCCACCCTCGTCACGGGAGGCCTGCTCCACGCGCACGGGCAGGTCTCGCTCGCCGCCGCGACCACCGCCGTCCTCTACACCCAGCAACTGGTCGATCCCCTGGACCGGCTCCTGCCCTGGCTGAACGAACTCCAGGCCGGCGGCGCCTCCCTGGCCCGGCTGCTCGGCGTCCGGGCACCGGACGACACCCCCGGTCCGCCCCCTGAGCGGGCACTCGCCGTGCGCGGGCCGCTGCGGGGCGGACGGCTGGTGATGAGCGGGGTGAGCTTCTCCTACCGCGACGGCCGGGACGTCCTGCGCGACATAGGCCTGGTCGTCGAGCCGGGGGAGCGGCTGGCGATCGTCGGGCCGTCCGGGGCGGGCAAGTCCACGCTCGGCCGGCTGCTGGCGGGGATCCACCGGCCGCGGACCGGCAGTGTGGCGATCGGCGGGGTGCCGGTCACCGACCTGCCCCTGGAGGAACTGCGCGGCGAGATCGCCCTGGTCACCCAGGAACACCACGTCTTCCGCGGGACGCTCCGGGAGAACCTGGTGTTCGCGAAGCCGTCGGCCACCGACGCGGAGACCGCTGCCGCGCTGAAGATCGTCGACTGGCCCGGGGAGTTCGGGCTCGACACCCCGCTCGGCCCGGGAGGGGTCGACCTGCCGCCCGCCCAGGCCCAGCAACTCGCCCTGGCCAGGCTGGTCCTCGCCGATCCGCACACCCTCGTGCTCGACGAGGCCACCTCGCTGCTCGACCCCCGCACCGCCCGCCGGCTGGAGCGTTCCCTGGCCGCCGTCCTCGCGGACCGCACCGTCATCGCGATCGCGCACCGGCTGCACACGGCCCACGACGCCGACCGGGTGGCCGTCATGGAGGAGGGCCGGATCACCGAGATCGGTCCGCACGACGAACTCGTCGCCGCGGGCGGCACCTACGCCGCCCTGTGGGCCTCCTGGCACGGCACGGACCGTCCCGGTCCGCAGCGGGGAGGATGACCGTCCCGGTCCGCAGCGGGGAGGATGACCGTCCCGGTCCGCAGCGGGGAGGGTGACCGTCCCGGTCCGCAGCGGGGAGGGTGACCGTCCCGGCCCGCAGCGGGCAGGAAGGCCGGGCCGGCCCCGCGCGCGCCGGCCTCAGACGCCGGCGTCGCGGTGGTCGGCCAGCACCTCCTCGATCACCCGGCGGGCACGCGCGGCGATCACCGGGTTGGTGTCCCGGTAGTAGGGCAACTGGATGAGGGCGATGGACAACGCCCAGCCGCGCCCCCGCTCCCAGGCTGCCGCATCGGCTCCCACGGCCGCGCGGAACACCTCTCGCACGGGGGCGGGGAACAGCTCCCACGCCACGCTGAGATCGACGGCGGGATCACCCACGCCCAGGCCGCCGAAGTCGACGACGGAGGCGAGCCGGTCGCCGTGGAAGAGCAGGTTGCCCGAGGACAGGTCGCCGTGCACCCACACGCCCGGCCCCGGCGGGAGCGGCGCCCCCAGGGCGACGTCCCAGGCCGCGGTGACGGCGGCGGTGTCGACCTCGTCCCGCAGTTCCGCGATCGCCTTCCGGGTGGCGGCGTCGCGGTCGGCGAGCGGGACGCCCCGGTGGAAGTTGTGCGGTCCGGGCGCGGGGCCGCCGCTCGGGTCGATCCGGTGCAGCGCCGCGACGAACCCGGCCAGGTCGACCGCTGTCCGACGGACGTCGGCGATGTCCTCGACGGCCACGTTCCGGCCCTCGAGCCAGCGGTAGACGGACCAGTGCCACGGGTAGCCCTCGCCGGGCGCCCCCTTGCCGAGCGGGAGCGGTACGGGCAGCGGCAGTAACGGGGCCAGCTTCGGCAGCCACCGCTGCTCCTTGTCCACCTGGCCGGTGGCGGAGGGGATGCGGGGCAGCCGTACGGCCTTGTCCGCCCCCAGCCGGTAGATGGCGTTGTCCGTTCCCGCGGAGTCGACCGGCGTCAGGGGAAGATCCGCCCACCGGGGAAACTGAGCGGCGAGCAAGCGGCGCACGACGAAGACGTCGAGGTCCACTTCGTCGGCGTGCATCCTGCCGGACATGAACACCCTTCCTGGTAGGGGTCGATCGGCCCGCTGCCCTGGTGGACGGCGGGAGCTATGCGTCCTCCCGGTCGCCGGGAACCCGGCGCACGACCTGGAGGAGGTAGTTCTTGCGGTGCAGGGGGTCGGGACCGGAGCGCGGGCGGACGGGGACGTCCCCGCGGACTTCCCGGTAGTGCGCGAAGACGCACTCCAGTACGCCCTCGCCGCTGGTCAGCGCCGGGAGTTGCCGTTCCAGCGCGTGCACCGAGGCGGCCGGCATCTCGCCCTCCACCACGGACGAGGAGCCCAGGGCCGTCGACGTCCGGGGGACGGCGCGCAGACGGGAGAGGACGGGCAGCACCGCGCGGTAGGTGTCCGTGGGGATGTCGAGGTGGAAGCGGAGGACCGGTTCGCAGACCTGGGTGCCGGCCTGTTGCAGCGCGCTCATCAGGATCAGCGGCGTCAGGTTGCGGAAGTCCCCCGCGGTGCTGGACATGCTCTTGTCGAAGGTGCCGTGGGAGTGGCTCTGCCGTGCCGCGTACCCCGAGTGCGTCAGGGTGACCGTGCAGTCGGTGACCTGCCATCCCCGTAGGCCCTGCTGGAGGGTGAGGTGGACGGTCTCCTCGACCGCCTTCATGAACGCGGCCGGCATGGAACCGAGTTCGACCTCCCGGAGGAACCTCACGCCGCTGCCCACCGGCGCCGGCTCGATGCGCAGGCCGACCGTGGCGAGGAAGGGATTGGAGTCGGCGTGGAGGATCTCGGCGGCCGTGCCCGTGCCCACGGGGCGTTCGATGTGACGGGTCGTCGTCTCGTGGAAGACGGCCTCGACGCCGAAGTCCTCGGCCAGCGTCGCCTGGATGACCTCCTTCTGCACCTCTCCGTAGAGCGAGAGGGACATCCGGTGCCTCAGCTCGTCCTGGTGCAGGTCGATCAGCGGATCCTGCTCGGCCAGCTGCGTGAGCGCGCTGTGCAGGAGGCCCCTGTCGGCCGCCCTGCGCGGGGAGACGACGGTCTCCAGGGTCGGCGGGGCGAAGTGCCGCCGGGGGGCGGACACGGCATGGGGATCGCCGATCGTGTCACCGACCCGGATGCCGCCGAGCCCCCACAGCCTGCCGATCTGCCCCGCCCGGATCGACTCGCCCGGCAGGTCGCGCCCTTGCCCGAACACGCCGACCGCGGTGACCTTTCCCTCTCCGGCCGAGTCGGCGGGTCCGTACCGCAGCCGGTCGCGGACGCGCACCGTGCCCGAGAACACGCGCACGTAGGCGATCTTCTCCCCGGCGGGCCCCCGCTCGATCTTGAAGACGGTGCCCGCGAGCGGTCCGTCGGCGTCACCGTCGGCCGACGGCAGTAACTCGGTGATGCCGGTGAGCAGTTCCGCCGTTCCGGCACCCGTGATCGCCGAACCCCAGAACACGGGGTGGACCAGGGCGCGTCGGGTCTGCCGGGCGAGTTCGTCGCGCAGCAGAGGGCGGGGTAAGTCCTTCTCCCCGTCGAGGTAGGCGGCGAGGAACGCGTCGTCGTGGTCGGCCAGCAGGTCGGCCAGCGCGGAGGTGAAGACGGCGTCGTCCCCCGTGTGGGGTACCACGCGTGCCGCACGGGTGCCCAGGCCGTCGACCCGTCCCATGGAGAGGACCGACGCGGACAGCTTGTCGGCGATGCTGCCCAGCAGCGTCGTGTACCGGGCGCCGCGGCGGTCGACCTTGTTGACGAAGACGAGGGTGGGGATGCGCAGTCGCCGCAGGGCCCGCATCAGCACCCGGGTCTGCGCCTGCACGCCCTCCACGGCGGAGACGACCAGGACGACGCCGTCGAGGACGTCCAGGACGCGCTCCACCTCGGCGATGAAGTCGGGGTGCCCGGGCGTGTCGATCAGGTTGACCGTGGTGCCGCCGACGTCGAAGGAGACGACCGCGGCCTTGATGGTGATGCCGCGCCGCCGTTCCAGGGCCAGGGAGTCGGTGCGGGTGTCGCCCTTGTCGACGCTGCCGACCGCGTCGACGACACCGGCCGCGTACAGCAGCCGCTCGGTCAGGCTCGTCTTGCCGGCGTCGATGTGTGCCAGGATGCCGAGGTTCAGGGTGCGCACAGAGGGTCAGGTCCTCCGCCAGGGCTCGGACCCCGCCGGGGCCGGCGCCGACAGTGCCTGTACAGCCACATCGCCTCCGTTGGTCGACCGTCGTCGGGTCAGTGCAGCAGCTTTTGCCGAATATGGCAAATCACTTTCCCGCCCCCTCTTGGCAATTAAGTTGCCAAAGTCTCGGACGTCATGGCAACATCATGGCGGCAGGTTCCGCCGCTGACGCGCCCCGGGCGTCGGGCCGCCGAGGAGAGGTCCCCGTCCAGCAGGCTCCCCATCCGCTCGGAGGTACCCGACCGCCATGCCATCCGTCCGGCAGTCCCTCGTCGCCTCTGTCACCCGCCGTTACCCCTTCTACAGCGGCTGCGGAACCCTGGCCAACCGCGACTGGGTGCAGCGACTCGCCGGCACCAGCGCCGAAGTGGCCTGGGGCAAGGTACCCGGCGGGTACCGGGTGCGCGCCCCGCTGGACGACTATCTCGGCCGGGCGGTGTTCTACGTCGGCGAGAACGACGCCAAGATCACATGGGCGTGCTCCAGACTGGTCCGTCCCGGCGACACCGTCCTGGACATCGGCGCCAACATCGGGCTCGTCACCTTCGCGCTCTCCGCGATGGTCGGACCCTCCGGAGCCGTCCACGCCTTCGAACCACTGCCCCGCCTGCACGACCTCATCGACCAGGCCGTCGCACGCAACCGGGTCACCAACGTCACCCTGCACCCGTTCGCGCTGGGCGAGAGCGAGAGCCGTCTCGCCCTCACGGTGCCGGACGGCCATGCGGCCGCGTCCTCGTTCGTGGCGGACCGCAGGAACCACAGCAGTCACGACGTCGACGTCGAGGTGCGCCCCTTGTCCGACGTCCTCGCCGCGCGCCCGATCGGGCCGATCCGGCTGGTGAAGATCGACGTCGAGGGGTTCGAGACCGAGGTGCTGCGCGGCGCCGAGAAGTACTTCGCCGACCACCCCCCGTACGCGGTCCTCTTCGAGTTCGACGCCCCCGGCCCCGATCCACGCCACCACCCCGTACTGCGGCTGCTGGACCGGCTGGGCTACGGATTCCTCGGTCTGCCCAGGAAATACGTGCGTATGCGGGCCCGGCGGCTGGACCTCCAGACCGCGCGGCGGGAGGAGTTCACCCACGACATCCTGGCCGTCCGCCGCGGCGGCGACTACGAGGAGGCCGCACGCCTGACGCGTGCGCCGTGACCCTCGTGCCGCCCGACCGCGGTCGGGCGCTGCCCGGAACCCGCACCGGAAGGCCGTCACCAGTCAGGAGAACATCGCCATGAGGAAACCGCCGCGTCGACTCCCGCCCGGAGTGGACATCGTGAGGCTGGCGGGGAACATCGGCGCCGAGATCAGGGGCGTCGACACGACGGGGCCGCTCGACGAGGAGGCGGTGGCCACGGTCCGTGCCGCACTGCTGACGTACAAGGTGGTGTTCCTGCGCGACCAGGCCCTGACCTATGCCGGCCAGGTGGCGTTCGCGCGCCTGCTCGGCGACCTGACGCTCGGACACCCGATCTTCGAGGCGCCGGGCGACAAGCCCCACCTCAGGGAGATCGACTCCGCGAACGGCACCCGTGCCAACCACTGGCACACCGACCTCACCTTCCTCGACCGTCCTCCCGCCTTCTCCCTGCTGCACAGCGTGGTGGTGCCGCCGGTGGGCGGTGACACCCTGTGGGCGAACACCGCCAGCGCCTACGCCGATCTGCCCCCCGAACTGCGCGAAGTGGCCGACCGGTTGAGGATCGTGCACAGCAACGACTCCGACTACACCGCCGCCACCGTCGTGACGGCACACCGGGACTTCGTCTCGACGGTGTACGAGGCGGAGCATCCCGCCGTCCGGGTGCACCCCGAGACCGGCGAACGCAGCCTGCTGCTGGGCGGCTTCGCCCGCTCGGTGGCGGGACTGGAGCCGCAGGCGTCGCGCGATCTGATCAGGGTCCTCCAGGACCACGCGACCAGGCCCGAGCACACCGTGCGATGGCGGTGGCGCCCCCACGACCTGGCGATCTGGGACAACCAGGCGACCCAGCACTACGCGATCTTCGACTACGGCGGCGAACACCGCCGGGGCGAGCGCGTCACGGTCGCCGGCCCGGCCCCCGTAGGCGTGGACGGCCGCACCGGCGTGACCCTGCGCGGCGACGCGTCGCGCTACCACACCGGCGAAGCGGCCTGAGCCCGCCGACCACCGAGCCGCCCGACGGCGATCACGAGCGGGCGGGACCCGGCCGAAGAGCCGGAAACCCACCGGAAGGAGTCCACGGCACGTGCCCGGGACGAACCTGACACAGACCGAGGCAGAACACCGCGCGGCCCTCGTCACAGTGGAGTGCTACGAGATCGGCCTCGATCTGACCCGCGGCGAGCGGACCTTCGGCTCGACGACAACCGTCCGGTTCTCCGCCGCTCCCGGGGCGGCGACCTTCATCGACCTGATCACCGAAGGGCCGATCCACGAGATCACCCTGAACGACCACCGTCTGGACCCGGCGGAAGTCTACGCCGACGCACGTATCTCACTCTCCGGCCTGCAAGCCCACAACGTCCTCACCGTGCGAGCCGACTGCCCGTACAGCCGCACCGGCGAAGGGCTGCACCGGATGGCCGACCCTGCCGACGGAGGCGTGTACCTGTACACACAGTTCGAAGTCGCCGACGCCCGGCGGGTGTTCGCCCACTTCGAACAGCCCGACCTCAAGGCGTCCTTCCGGTTCACCGTCCTCGCACCGGATGAGTGGACGGTCTTCTCCAACTCCCCGACCCCACCGCCGCAATCGTGGGGACGGGGACGGTCACGGTGGTCGTTCGCCCCCACGGAACGGCTCCCCGGCTACGCGACCGCCCTGGTGGCCGGGGACTACCACACCGTCCGGCAGGACTTCGTGACCACGGACGGCACGATCGTCCCGATGACCGTCGCCGGCCGCCGGTCGCTGGCGCCCCACCTGGACACCGAAGAGATCTTCGACATCACGGGCCGGGGCATCGACTACTTCCAGGAACTGTTCGGCCACCGCTACCCCTTCGCCAAGTACGACCAGATCTTCGTCCCCGAGTTCAACGCCGGCGCCATGGAGAACGCGGGCTGTGTCACGATCGGCGAACACCTGATCTTCCGCTCGAAGGCCCTGGACGCCGACCACGAGCGGCGCGCGGACACCCTGCTCCATGAACTGGCCCACATGTGGTTCGGCGACCTCGTCACCATGCGCTGGTGGAACGACCTCTGGCTCAACGAGGCCTTCGCCAGCTACGCCTCCATGCGCTGCATGGAACGCACGACCCGATGGCACGACGCCTGGACCTCGTTCATCACCGTGCGGAAGGACAACGCCTACCACCAGGACCGGCTGCCCTCGACCCACCCGGTAGCGGCCACCATCCGCGATCTGGAGGACATCTACACCAACTTCGACGGCATCACCTACGCCAAAGGCGCCTCGGTCATCAGACAGCTCGCCGCGTACATCGGAGACGAGGCGTTCCTGTCGGGACTGCGCACCTATGTCGCACGGCACGCATGGGGCAACGCGACACTGACCGATCTGCTCGACGCCCTGCAGACCGCGAGCGGGCGGGACCTGCGCACCTGGTCACGGGCATGGCTGGAGACAGCCGGCGCCGACACACTGCACCCCGTGGTCGCACTCGACCGGCAAGGACGGTACGCCTCCTTCGAGATCGCCCGGGAGGCACCGGCCGACCGTCCGGCGCCGCGCTCGCACCGTGTCGCGATCGGGCTGTACCACCAGGACACCACCGGCTCCCTGAGCCTCACCCGGCAGATCGAAGCGGACATCGACGGGCCCCGCACGGTGGTGCCCCGGCTCATCGGGGAACCACCACCGGATCTGGTGCTGGTCAACGACGGCGACCTGACGTACACGCACCTGCGGTTCGACCACCGTTCACTGCGGACCCTGTCCGCAGCGGGGGCCGACTTCACCGAACCCCTGCCCCGTGCGCTGACCATGGGCGCGCTGACCGACATGATGGAGAACTCCGAGATCAGGGCGAGCGACTACGTCTCGATCGCCATGAGGACGGCCCGCACGGAATCCGACCCGGAAGCCCTTCGATCGCTGCACCACCGTGTGCACTCCGCCATCCAACTCTTCGCAGCGCCCTCCCGCCGTTCCCGGCTGGCAGCCGAGTGGGCTGCCGCGACCCACTCGGCGCTGCTGGCCGCACCACCGGGAAGCGACGCACAAGTGCTCTGGCTCGAGGCCCTGTGCGACACGGCGGAGAACAGCGAGCAGCTCACCTTCCTCACCCGGCTCCTGCACGGCCACGACGGTCTCGACGGATTGCCCATCGACACCAGGCTGAGGTGGTCCATCCTCCGCCGACTGGCGGCGACCGGGTGGGCCGGCAGAGCCGAGATCGATGCCGAAGCGGACCGGGACCCGACGGCCGACGGCCTGCGGTACGCCGCCGGGGCCCGTGCCGCCATGCCCTGCGCCGAGGCCAAGGCGGCATCCTGGGCGCGGATGACCGAGGGCGAGAGTCCGTCGAACGAGACGCTGGTCGCACTGAGCCGAGGTTTCCAGCAGTACGGCCAGGAAGAACTGCTGCGGCCCTATGCCGGGGAGTTCTTCGCGACGATCCCCGCACTATGGGCGCGACGCACCCCGCAGATGGCACGGCTCCTGGCCGGGGGGACGACGAAGACCCCGGGCCTCTATCCGATCACGGTCGTCGACCACGGTGTCGTCGCCGCCGTCGACACGCTGCTGGCCCGCGACGAGCGGTCCGTCCCGGCCGGACTGCGCAGGACGCTGTCCGAACGCCGGGACGGAACCCGGCGTGCCCTGCGGGCCCGGCAACTCGATGCCACCGGGTGACGGCAGCGGCCCGTACCGCCGCGATCGGACGCCGGAGCCCACAGGATTCTCCGCCCTTGCGGGCATGACGGGGCCGACGCCCTCGAAAGGCAGCGTGACATGACGACGATCGGTCTCGGCAGCGCGGGACTCAACGTCACCGACCTCGACCGCTCCATCGCCTTCTACCGACGGGCGCTGGGCTTCGACCTGATACGGACATCGACCGACGAGACACATCGCTTCGCCCACCTCGGGCTCGACGACGTCGTGCTGCTGACACTCTGGCAGCAGGGCGCGGCGGGATTCGTGGCCGACCGAGCAGGACTGCACCACCTGTCCTTCGAAGTGCCCTCGCTGGACGAGTTGCACGCCGTGGAGGCCAGACTGCGGGCGGCGAGCGTGTCGATCCGTGAGGAGCGCGGCGCCACGAAGGGCACCGCGGCGACGGGACAGGTGTTCTTCAAGGACCCTGACGGCATCCGGCTGGAGATCTACACCGAAGACCCACGCGCTCGTGGATCCGCCTCCGACCTGCCCCGATGCGGCTTCTACGAAGAACTGCCCGACCGCTGACACCACCGTTCGCGTCCCCGGCCCACCCTGCGGGCGCCCCGAACGTCGTCTGGAGCCACCCCGCGCCACTCCCCGCGGTCGGTGCCGTCGCCGGGCTCCTCGCGTTCTACGACGAGGCCGTCGACATCACCGTGGACGGCGAACGGCTGGAGCGCCCCGTCACCCCGTTCACCACGACGCTCGTCGCGCGGCCGCCGGCATGACGGCACCGGTGGCGGTGATCATGGGCGCCGCCTCCGCCGGTATCGGGGAGGCGGCCGTCCGCCCGTACGCCGAACGCGGCCACCGCGTCCTGCCCCCGCCGTCCGGCGCGGAGAACAGCCGCCGTACCCGCGCACGTCGTCCCGGCACAGCCACTGCTTGACGCCGGGAGAACCGCCGATCTACGGTGAGCGCGAGCCACGAGTTCCGGTGATCAAGCCCTGGCTGGCCGGACGGCAACCCTCGACGCAGTGGGGTGCCCCAGGTGACGGCTCGGCGGATGTTCCTGTTCTGCAAGTGCGTTACCACGGCCCGAGGGCCGACGACACCCCCGGGAGGACGGCGTGGCAACCCGCCTCGTGCTGTGCTCCCGACGCCATGTCGATCTGCTGCTGGTCTGCAGCTGCCTCTGTCACAGCTGACCTGACCCCTTTTCGCTCTTCCCCCTCACCTCTCACACGACCGTGCGCGCGGCACGCCCTGTCCGCCGCGCCCCCTTCGTGTCCCCTTCATGCGGAAGCAGAGACCAGCCATGGCACAGCACAGCATCGTCAGAACGTTCCGGCCCCTCGGCGCCCTCACCCTCGGCACGGCGGTCCTGGTGGCCCTGACCGGCTGCACGAGCACCAAGAGCTCTGCCGGCTCCGACGGCGCGACGATCACCGTCGGTACGACGGACCAGGTCACCAGCCTCGACCCGGCGGGCGCCTGGGACGCGGGCTCCGGCACCGTCGAGAGCGAGGTCTACGCGACGCTGCTCAGCGTGAAGAACGGTGCCACGGAGGTCTCCCCGGACCTGGCCACCGGGATCGAGCTGACGGCGCCCAAGGAGTACACGGTGACCCTCAGGGAGGGGCTGAAGTTCGCCAACGGCCACCGACTGACCTCCTCCGACGTCAAGTTCAGCCTCGACCGCATCGTGAAGATAGCCGACGAGAACGGCCCGTCGTCGCTCCTCTACAACCTCGCCTCCGTCGCCGCGCCGACACCCACGACCGTCGTCTTCACCCTCAAGTCCGCCAACGACACCCTGTTCCCGCAGGTGCTGTCCACCGCGGCCGGCTACATCGTCGACGAGCAGGTCTTCCCCGCCGACAAGATCCTCGACGACAAGGCCATCGTCGCCGGGAAGCCCTGGAACGGGCCGTACGGCATCACGAGCTACGACAAGAACTCGCTGGTCTCCTTCACCGCCAACAGCGCCTACGGCGGCCAACTGGGCGCCCCCAAGACGAAGAACGTCCAGCTCAAGTACTACACGGACGCGAGCAACCTGAAGCTCGACGTTCAGCAGGGCACCGTCGACGCCGTCTACCGCACCCTCACCACCGCCGACCTCGACGACCTGTCCAAGAGGCAGAACGTCAAGGTCCACACCGGCTCCGGCAACGGCATCCGTTTCCTCGTCTTCGACTTCCGGACACAGCCGTACGGCACCAAGACCGAGAACGCCGACGCGGCCAAGGCGCTGGCGGTCCGGCAGGCCGTCGCCGACTCCGTCGACCGGGCCCAGCTCGCGCAGCAGGTCTACAAGAACAGCTACCAGCCGCTGTACAGCTCGGTGCCGGACGGACTCACCGGTGCCACCGACTCCTTCAAGTCGCTCTACGGCGACAAGAAGGGCGGCCCCGACAAGGCCGCGGCCGCCGCACGGCTGAAGGCGGCGAAGGTGAGCACCCCGGTCACCCTCAACCTCCAGTACAACAGCGACCACTACGGCTCCTCCTCGGCGGACGAGTACGCGCTGGTCAAGTCCCAGCTCGAAGCCACCGGACTGTTCAAGGTGAACCTCCAGTCCACCGAGTGGACCCAGTACGGCGAGGACCGCATCAAGCACCTCTACCCGCTCTACCAGCTCGGCTGGTACGCCGACTACCTGGACGCGGACAACTACCTCTCGCCCTTCTACTCGGCCAACACCTGGGTCGCCAACGGCTACTCCGACCCGGCCGTACGCGAGCTGATCCAGAAGGAGGAGACAGAGACGGACCCGGCGAAGCGCACCGAACTGCTCGAGCAGGCCCAGGACAAGGCCGCGGCGTCGGTGCCGCTGCTCCCGCTGCTCCAGGGGTCCACCGCGATCGTCACCCGCACCGACATCAGCGGTGTGCCCGACGAGCTGAACAGCGCCTACACGTTCCGCTGGGCAGGACTCGCGAAGAAGTGAGCGCCCTGACGCAGGACACCCCCGGCGCCGTCGCCCCTCCCGCCGACGGCGCCGCCGGGAACGGACTCGCCCGCTACCTGGTGGTCCGCTTCCTCCTCATCATCCCCACCGTGTTCATCCTGGTCAGCCTGGTCTTCTTCCTGATGCGCGCCACCGGCGACCCGATCAGCGCCGCGCTGGGCGACCGGCTCACCCCCGACCAGCTCCAGGCGAAACTGCACCAGGCGGGCTACGACCGGCCGCTGCTCGCCCAGTACCTGGACTACCTGACGTCCCTGGCGACCGGCGACTTCGGCCGCACCGTCACCGACAACGAACCGGTGACCCACGTACTGGGCACCTACGGCGCCGCCACCGTCGAACTCGCCTTCTACGCCCTCGTCGTCGCCCTCGTCGTGGGCGTCCCCCTGGGCATGGTGGCGGCCTCCTGCCGGGACCGCGCGCCCGACGCGGTGCTGCGGCTGTTCGCCGTCCTCACCTACGCCACCCCCGTGTTCTTCGTGGGACTGCTGCTGAAACTCGTCTTCGCGATCCAGCTCGGCTGGCTGCCCGCGTCCGGCCGGGCGAGCACCGACGTCCAGCTCTTCCTCCAGAACCAGACCAGCACGACCGGCCTCTACCTCGTCGACGCCCTGCGCAGCGGTGACCCGGCGGCCCTCGCCGACGTCCTGGAACACGCCGTACTGCCCGGCCTGGCGCTGGGCCTGCTCGTCGCGGGCGTCCTGCTGCGCCTGGTCCGCACGAACCTGATCGGCACCCTCTCCGCCGGCTACGTCGAGGCCGCCCGCTCCCGTGGCGTGGCGCCCTTCCGGCTGGTCACCCGGCATGCCACCCGGCCCGCCCTGATCCCGGTCGTCACCGTCCTGGGGCTCCAGGTCGCCGGGCTGCTCGGCGGAGCCGTCCTGACGGAGACCACCTTCGAGTGGAAGGGCCTCGGCTACGAACTCGCCCACTACCTGACCGTGCGCGACTTCCCGGCGGTGCAGGGAATCGTGGCCCTGTTCGCCGTCGTGGTGGCGGTGACGAACTTCCTCGTCGATGTCGTCGCCGCCCTGATCGACCCCCGAGTGAGGTACTGAGCCGTGGCACAACTCCTCCAGCGACGGCGGACGTCGCTGCCGGACCGTCTGAGGGCACGCCTGCGCACGGGCGGTGCCGTACAGCGCGTCATGCTGCTCACCGGCGCGGCGCTCACGGCGCTGTTCGTCCTCACGGCGCTCCTCGGCCCGCTGCTCGCTCCGTACGGATACGCCCGACTCCAGGACACCTCCGGCCTGTTCGGCTCGCAGCAGCCCCCCGGCGGCGCACATCCGCTGGGCACCACCATCGCGGGGTACGACGTGCTGTCCCGCACGGTGTGGGGCGCCCGGACCGCACTGGAGATCATTCTCGCGGCGCTGCTGCTCTCGGTGGTCCCCGGCACCGTGCTGGGCCTGGCCTCCGGCTATCTCGGGGGCCGCCTCGACCGGCTGCTGGTCGGGCTGGCCGACGCGCTCTACGCCTTCCCGCCGCTGCTGCTCGCCATCGTCATGTCGATCGTGATCAGCGGCGGACAGTCGAGCCTGGCCGGTGGCCTCGGTGCGGCGGCCTGCTCGGTCGCCGTGGCCTTCGTACCGCAGTACTTCCGTGTCGTACGGGCCGAGGTGATCCGGGTGAAGGCGGAGCCCTTCGTGGACGCCGCCCGGGTGATCGGCACCGGAACCTGGCGGATCATGTTCCGGCACGTGCTGCGCAACTCGGTCCGCACGCTCCCGCTGATCTTCACCATCAACGCCTCCGAGGCCATCCTCACCCTCGCCGGACTCGGCTTCCTCGGCTTCGGCATCGAGCCCAACTCGGCCGCCGAGTGGGGCTACGACCTCAACCGCTCCGTCGCCGACGTCACGTCGGGACTGTGGTGGACCGCGATACCGCCGGGCCTGGCCATCGTGCTCACCGTGCTCGGCACCACTCTGCTCGGCGAGAGCCTCACCGACCTGGCCGACCCGCGGCTCCGGCGGCGCGGCGGCCCGGCACCCACCGTCACCCGAGCGGACAAAGGCGCGGACGATGACTGACCTGCTGCGCATCGAGGACCTGCACGTCACCTTCGCCACGGACGCCGGCGCGGCCCCCGCGGTGAAAGGGGTGAACCTGTCCGTCGCTCCGGGGGAGGTGCTGGCCCTGGTCGGCGAGAGCGGCAGCGGCAAGACCGTGACCGCCAAGTCGGTCCTGGGGCTGCTGCCCGACACCGCGGCCGCGCGCGGCCGCGTGCTGCTCGGCGATGGCACCGCCGACCCGGCCGAGGACGTGCTCACCGCGTCCGCCGCCCGACTGCGCGCCCTGCGCGGCACGCACGCGGCGATGGTGTTCCAGGAGCCCTCCACCGCACTGAACCCGGTATTCACCATCGGCTGGCAGCTCACCGAGGGCTTGCGCGCCCACGGACACGGTGCCGGCAAGGCCGAACGCCGGGCCCTGGCCGTCGAATGGCTCGACAAGGTCGGCATCCCGGACCCGGCCACCCGTGTGGACCACTACCCCCACCAGCTGTCGGGCGGTCAGAAACAGCGGGCCGTCATCGCCATGGCCCTCGCCCTGGGCACGCGGCTCATCGTGGCCGACGAGCCCACCACGGCGCTGGACGTCACCGTCCAGGCGGAGATCCTGGAACTCCTGCACCGCTGCCGCACCGACTTCGGCACCGCCGTGCTCCTCATCACCCACAACATGGGCGTGGTGGCCGACCTGGCGGACCGGGTGGCGGTGATGAGCGAGGGCGAGGTGGTGGAACAGGCCCCGGTCCGCGCACTGTTCGCGGCGCCCGGCCATCCGTACACCCGGGACCTGCTGGCCGCCGTACCGGTCTTCGGCGCAGGAAGCCGCACGCCGGCGTCCCCGGTGGACGACGGGCCGCCGGTGGACGACCGGCCGCCGGTGGACGACCGGCCGCCGGTCGTACGGGCTGCCGGGCTGGTGGTGGACTACCCGGGAAGGCTGGGCAGGAAGGGCTTCCGGGCGGTCGACGGCGTGAGCTTCGAGATCCGGCCGGGGGAGGTGCTCGGGCTGGTGGGGGAGAGCGGCAGCGGCAAGACCACCATCGGCCGGGCCGCCGCCGGTCTGACGGCCGTGACCGGCGGTGAACTCGACGTGTTCGGCCGGCCGGTGACGACCCGGCGCCGCACGCGCGGCCGCGCCGGACACATCGGCTACGTCTTCCAGGACCCCGCGGCCAGCTTGAATCCGCTGCTGACCGTCGCCGACAGCGTCGCGGAGCCCCTGACCGTCCACCGGCGCGAGCTGGGGGCGGCCGCGATCCGCGCCGAAGCCGAGGCGCTGCTGGAGTCCGTGCATCTGCCCCGCGCCCACGCCGACCGCTACCCCCACGAGCTCAGTGGCGGCCAGCGACAGCGCGTCGCCCTGGCCCGCGCGCTCGCCCTGCGGCCCCCGCTGCTCATCGCGGACGAACCCACCTCGGCCCTCGACGTGTCCGTCCAGGCGACAGTGCTCGACCTCTTCGTCGAACTCCACCGGGAACTGGGCTTCGCGGCGCTCTTCATCAGCCATGACCTCGCGGTGGTGGAGCAGGTCGCCGACCGCGTCGTCGTCCTGCACCGCGGCCGGATCGCCGCGTCCGGTTCCACGGCCCGGGTACTGGGCAGTCCACAGGACGACTACACCCGGCGGCTGGTCGCCGCGCTGCCCGTCCCCGACCCGGTCCGGCAGGCCCGCCGCCGGCACCTGACCCCCGACGCTCTCGACGAAGGAGTGGCAAGCGCATGACCGACACCGCGTGGGACGTGGTCGAGCAGGTGCTGAGCAGCACCCCCGTCTTCGACGGCCACAACGACCTGCCCCTGGCGCTGCGCGCCCGCTCCGGCTACAGCGTCGAAGGGCTCGCCGACGGCCGCCCGGACCTCCACACCGACCTGCCCCGGCTGCGTGCCGGAGGGGTCGGCGCGCAGTTCTGGTCGGTGTACGTCTCCTCGAAGCTGCCCGAGCCCGAGGCCGTGGTGGCCACGCTGGAGCAGATCGACGCCGTGTACCGGCTCGTCGCCCGCTACCCGGACACCTTGGCGATCGCCTACACCGCGGCCGATGTCGAGCGCTCCGTCGCCGACGGACGGATCGCCTCGCTGCTGGGCATCGAGGGCGGCCACAGCCTCGCCGAGTCCCCGGGCGTCCTGCGCTCGTACGCCCGGCTCGGCGTCCGCTATGTGACCCTCACCCACAACGACAACACCTCCTGGGCGGACTCGGCCACCGACGAGCCCGGTGTCGGCGGCCTGAACGACACGGGCCGGGCGATCGTCGCCGAACTCAACCGCACCGGCCTGCTCGTGGACCTCTCCCACGTCGCCGAGTCCACCCAGCGGGCGGCCCTCGCCGCCTCCACCTCCCCGGTGCTGTTCAGCCACTCCTCCGTACGCGCCCTCAACGACCACCCGCGCAACGTCGCCGATCCGGTCCTGGAACTGCTGCGGGACAACGGCGGTGTCCTCCAGCTCACCTTCGTCCCGTACTTCATCTCCGCCGAAGTCGCCGAGTGGTCCGAGGAGTTGCGGGCCGAGCGCGACCGTCTCGGGATCCCGCCCTGGACCTGGCCGCGCGCACCCCGGCCCGGCGAGGACCCGGCCGACGTCGCCGAGGAACACGCGGAAGCCTTCGCCGCGGCCGCCGACGACCGGCTGCGGCGCTGGACCGAGGAGCACCCCCGGCCCGTGGTGACGGTGGCCCAGGTCGCCGATCACGTGGAGCACGCCCGCGAGGTGGCGGGCAGGGACCACATCGGCCTCGGAGGCGACTACGACGGCGTCGACCACCAGCCCGCCGGCCTCGCCGACGTCTCCGGCTACCCGGTGCTGCTGCGTGAACTCGCCGACCGCGGCTGGTCCCGGGCCGACCTGGAGGCGCTGACCGGCCGCAACGTGCTGCGCGTCCTGCGCGAGGCCGAACACCGCGCGACCGAACCGCTGTGGCCGACGGCCCCGCTGCGGTGAGCCCACGGTGACACGCGCTCGCCGATGGGCCGATGTGTTCGCCCGCTGGACACCGGGCCTGCTCGCGGTCGGCTGCCTCCTGGGGGGACTTCCCCTGCCCGGGGCGTTGGCCCGCGGTGCGGGCACGGAGCGCGGACCGGAGCCGGGCGGCGGGCTGCCGCCCGGCCACCCGGAGTGTCTCGCGCACACCCCCATGACGGAAGCGGAGCGGGAGCTCTGGTCCGCCCTGGACCTGAAAGCCTGACGAACTGACGGGTGAGGGGGGCCGGACCGCTCCCGGAGGCCCTCGCCGACCGCGGTCAACCATTTCGGTGGAGCATCTGGTTCGGTGGAGCATCTCGACAGTCAAGTACCTGGACGGGTGGAGGGCATGGTGCTGGAGGGAAAGGTCGCCCTGGTGACCGGGGCCTCACGGGGAATCGGTCGGAGCATCGCCGAACGGCTGGGGGCGGACGGAGCGCGGGTGATCGTGAATTACCGATCCGACGCCGAGGCGGCCGCCCAGGTGGTGTCCTCGGTGGAAAGGGCCGGCGGCCGAGCGGCCGCCGTCCGCGCCGACGTCCGTGACCCGGACGAACTGCGTGGGTTGTTCGAGACGGCCGAGCAGTCCTACGGCGGCCTCGACCTCCTGGTCGCCAATGTGGGCGTCGCGCGGTTCGCGCCGTTGGCGGACGCCACCGACGAAGACTTCGAGCTGATGTTCACGACCAACACGCGCGCCACCTTCATGGCGTTGCGCGAGGCGGCCCGGCGGTTGCGTGACGGCGGACGCATCGTCGTCGTCTCCAGCGGCGCGGCCGTCACGGCCCGCCCGGCCTCGGGCCTGTACGCCGCCAGCAAGGCAGCCGGTGACCTGCTGATGCGTACGGCCGCCAAGGAACTGGGGCCCCGGGGGATCACCGTGAACAGCGTCCTGCCCGGCGCGACACGCACCGATGCCCTGGAAGCAGGCATGACCCCGGAGCGGCTGGAGGCGACCCGTGCGCAGACACCCCTCGGGCGTCTCGGCGAGCCTGCCGACATCGCCGCGGTCGTCGCCTTCCTGGTCTCCGACGCCGGCGGCTGGATCACCGGTCAGACCCTCCACGCGGGCGGCGGCCTGTTCTGATCCGGGCTGATCCGGGCTGACCCGGGCGGGTCGGGAGATGATGAGGTTCCCTCAGAAGCCGATGGCCTCGCGTACGAGGACGACCGTCCCGCGGTCGGGCAGCGCCTCACGCTCCAGGATGAGGATCTTGCCGAGGAAGGAGGTCTGGCCATAGGCGTCGTGAAGCCGCCGCCACTCCTTGGGAAGGCTGTACTCGCGGATGCGGCGCAGCCCGGTGGGGAGGTCGGGGACGACCTTCTGTGCGCCGGCCACCCAGATCACCTTGCGGGCGCCGGACGCGTACGGCGCCAGCTGGCTGCCGCTCGCGGAGCCGACCAGAAGGAATCCGTCCTCGGTGACGGCGTGCACGCTGCCGACGGCGACATCGGGGGTCGCACCGAGCCGGATCCTGGCGTCGATGTCGTCACCCAGGTCCCCGGCCTCGGCCCGCACGGAGCGGAAGTCGCCGGATTCGTCGATCGCGGCGGCTGTCCCGGACAGACGCAGTGTCTCGCTGGTGGCGGCGAACACCGACCGGTCGCGCGGCAGCAGCGAGAGCACGAGTTGCCGGGCGTCGGCCGCGGTGTCGACGGCTACCTCCGGCAGCTCGCCGGCACGGTCGAACGCCTCGGCTTCAGCGGCGCTCTGCTCGCGACCGACCTGTACGACGTCTGGCCGCTGGGCAGCGCCCTCGCCGCGGCCACGAGCCCCCGTTTCCAGCCGCTACCGGCCGTCCACCCCGGTCTGATCGCCCCGACGCTGCTTCGCGAAGATGGCGCTCACCTTCGACACCCTCTTCGGCGGACGCCTGCGCTTCAACGTCGTCAACGGCTCGACGAAGACGCTGCGCGAATACGGCCTGAACGTCGAGCACCACGAGCGGTACGCACTGAGCGCCGAGTACTGGACCATCGTCAAGCGGCTCACCGCGGGCGAGGTCTTCGACCACCGGGGCCGGTTCTACGATCTCACGGGCGCCGGCTCCTCGTTCGGCGACCTCAGGCCGACGCAGACGCCGCACGTGCCGCTGTGGTTCGGCGGCTCCTCCGAACCGGGCATCGAGATGGCGGCCCGGCATGTGGACGTCTATCTCACCTGGGGCGAGCCCCCGCACCTGCTGAAGGAGAAGCTGGACCGGGTGCGCGGGCGAGCGGCGGCGCACGGCCGCACCCTGCGCATCGGCCTGCGGCTGCACCTGATCGTCCGCGACACCGAGGACGAGGCCTGGGCGGCGGCCGACCGGCTGCTCGACGTCACCAGCGAGGCGACCTACGCCCGGCAGCTCGGCGACCGCGCGGGGGAGGACGGCGTCGGCTGGCAGCGGCAGTTCCGCCAGCACGGCGGCCGGGTGCCCGCCCGTGCCCGGGAGCTGGAGACCCACCCGAACCTCTGGCCGGGCATGAGCCTGTTCCGCCCGGGGCCGGGCACGGCGGTGGTCGGCTCGGCCGCCCAGGTGGTGGAGCGACTGAAGGAGTACGAGGACCTGGGCGTCGACACCTTCATCCTCTCCGGCAACCCCCTGCTGGAGGAGGGTACCGGGTCGCGGAGACCGTCCTGCCCGCCCTCGGCGTCAGGCCGTGAACGTCTCTCCCCTCCCGGCTACCCCCGAGGGCTGACCCCCTCCACCGTCAGGCCGAGCAGTCGGTGCGCCTCCGCGGCGGGGTCCGGGTGGTGTTCCGTGGCCAGGGCGATCCCCGTGACCAACGTGATCAGGTCGGCGATGGTCACGCCCGGCGCCACCGCGCCGGCCCGCACGGCGTGCCGCAACAGAGGATCGGCCGCCCCGGTGAGCCGTGCCGAGCAGACGTTCACATGGTCCGGGTCGTCCGGTCCGTCCTGGACCAGCGCGTCGGCCATGCCCCGCGCGGAGGCGGCGTACGCGGTGAGCGCGCCCAGCCAGTCCAGCAGCGCGGCGCGTGCGTCGGCCGCCCCGGCCAACTCCGCGGCGCGGGTGCACAGGGCCTCGATCCGCTTGCTGAACACGGCCTGGAGCAGGGCGCGCCGGCCGGGGAAGTGCCGGCGCACGGTCGCCGAACCGACCCCCGCGACCCGGGCGATCCGCTCCAGGGAGGCGTCGGCGCCGTGCGCGGCGACCTCCTCCTCGGCCACGGCGAGAATCCGCGCGTAATTGCGCCGGGCGTCCGCGCGCTGGGCGGTCATGGCGTTTCTCCGAGCTTGCTAAGTGGCGGGGCCCTCCGTATCGTACCCGAACGTAAATGGCGGGCCCCGCCACTTAGCCGCGTGCCACCACCCGAGGAACCCCATGACCCGACAATCCGCACCGGTCCTGGTCACCGGCGCGACCGGCAGGCAGGGCGGTGCCACCGCCCGCGCCCTGCTCGCGCAGGGCGTGCCCGTCCGGGCGCTCGTCCGCGACCCCGCCACCGGCCGGGCGAAAGCGGTCCAGGCGCTCGGCGCCGAACTGGTCACCGGCGACCTCGACGACCGCGACTCCCTGACCGAGGCCGCCGAGGGCGCCCGCGCCGTCTTCTCGGTCCAGATGCCCGACATGGGCGGACGCGGCTTCGAAGGCGAGGTCGCCCAGGCCGTCCGTCTGATCGAGGGCGCGCGGGCCGCCGGAGTGCCGCAGTTCGTGCACACCTCCGTCTCCGGAGCCGGGCAGCACACCCGATGGGTCAAGGGTCCCTGGGCCTGGATGGAGCCCTACTACACCGCGAAGGCCGGCATCCAGGACCGGGTGCGGGAGGCGGGCTTCGCGCGGTGGACGCTCATCAAACCGGGCTTCTTCATGGAGAACTTCCACCCCTTGGCGGCCATCATGTTCCCCCGCGGTGTCGAGGGCGGACTGGTGAGCCTCCTGAAGCCCCCGACCCGGCTGTCCCTCGTCGCGGTCGAGGACATCGGCAGGGCGGCCGCCGCGGCCGTCGCCGCGCCCGAGCGGTTCCACCGTGTCGAACTGGAGCTGGCGAGCGATCGCCTGACGATGACGGACATCGCCGAAGTCCTCTCCCGCCATCTGGGCACCGAGCTGACCGCGCCGGACATGACCGAGGAGCAGGCGACCGCTGCCGGGATGCCCGGCATGGGCTTCGCGCAGGCTCACATCAACGAGCACCCTCAGCCCGCCCGCCCGGAGTTCGCGCGAGACCTCGGCCTCTCCCTCACCACCTTCGAGGCGTGGGCACGCGCACACCTGCGCGCGACGACAGCCTGACGCCGCACCAGTACCCCACGTCCCGTACAAAACGTACGGACGGCATGACTGTCCGCGCACTGTGCAAGCCTGACAGCGCCCTGTCCGGGCCTCCAGGCGCGGCGTGATGTCGTCTGTGGAGCCCAGTGACCGATGATGGCGGTCGGGCCTGTCGGAGGCCCGTCTTCGTGTGTGCTGAGGGGAGTCGTTCGATGGCTGACGAGCCGATTCTGGTGCTCGCCGCGACCGGCGGACAGGGCAGGGCCGTGACGGACGCGCTGCTGGGCCGCCGGGTCCCGGTCCGGGCGCTGGTCCGCGACCCGGACCGGAAAGCAGCGCGGGAACTGGCCGAACAGGGCGTCGACGTGAGGGCTGGATCGCTGAGCGATCGTGGGTCGCTCGCCGCGGCGATGAGCGGGGTGGCGAGTGTCTTCGCGTTCACCACTCCCTTCGAAGCCGGTACCGAGGCAGAGGTCGCACAAGGACGGGCGATCCTCTCCGCCGCGGCGCAGGAGCACGTCCCGCACCTCGTGTTCAGCTCCGTCGCCGGGGCCGACCAGGACAGCGGAGTACCGCACTTCGACAGCAAGGCGCGCATCGAGCGGGAGCTGGCCGACGGCGAGGTGCCGTACACGATCCTGGGGCCGACCTACTTCTTCGACAACGCCCTGGGCGGAGCGGAACGCATCGTCAGCGGCCACCTCGATCTGCCGCTGCCGCCCGACCGCCCGTTGCAGCAGCTCGACCGCCGCGACCTCGGCGCTTTCGCCGCGGAGGTACTGGTCACCCCCGCTCCCTACGTCGGGCGGCGCATCGAACTGGCCAGTGACGCACCCACACCCACGCAGATGGCGGCCTCGTTCAGCGCGGCGCTGGGGCGGGAGGTCCGCCACGAACAGGTACCGCTGGCGGCGGTCGGCAACCCCGACATGCACGCCATGTGGACGTTCCTGAACGGGCCCGGCTATCGCGTCGACCTCCCCGCCCTCCACCATGCCCACCCGGAGGTCCACTGGACCCGCTTCGCGGACTGGGCACACCGCACATGGGCCGACGCTCGCTGAGACGCGAGGTCGAGCAGGCCGACGGCGATCAGGGCGACGGGGAGCAGGAGGTGGCCCCGGCGGGCGAGGGCCTTGGCGAGGGCCGGCCATCGAACGGGCGGCGCTCATGGGAAGTTCCAAGGATCAACACGGTCGGCGCCCAGGCAGTTGAGGTGTCGATGACCCATCAGGCCGATCAAGGTCGACGGGTCGGGCACGGACCACCGACCCGGCCGGGCCACCGCACCGCCATCGCCCACGCCCCTGCCGAGCAGCTCCATCACCGTGCGGCACCTGCTCAGCCACCGTAGCGGGCTCTACGACTACACCAACGACATGTTCTACTACACCGTTCCGGGCTTCGAAGCGGTACGGAACAAGACGTTCAGCTTCCAGGAACTGATCGACAAGTCCACGGCGCACCCGCTGACCCTCACGCCCGGATCCGGTTACAGCTACTCCAACACCGACTTCGTGGTGATCGGCCAGATCATCGAGCACCTCACGGGGAAGCCGGTCGCCGAGCAGTACCAGCAGCGCATCTTCGAGCCGCTCAAGCTCGGCAACACCTCCTACGTGCACCCCCTGACCGGCATCGCCGGGTCCGCCGCACGCGGCTGTCTGCGGCCGGACGACACCACGCTTCCCCTGGTGGACTCCACGGAGCAGACCGTCTCCTGGGCGCAGTCCGCCGGCGCGATCATCTCCGACGCGGAGGACCTCAACACGTTCTTCAGCGCCCTGCTCTCCGGCGCCCTGCTCCCGGAGAGCGCCCTTCGGCAGATGACGACCATGGTTCCCGTCAACGCGGACGGCAGCCAGTCCTACGGTCTGGGTCCGCGCGCCAGGAAGCTGTCCTGCGGTGTGACGGTCTACGGGCACACCGGCACCGTGCAGGGTTACTACACCTGGGCGTTCGGTGCCCCGGACGGCAGCCGCACCATGACCTCCATGGCCAACACCTCCAACAACGGGACCGTGAACACCACGTTGGGCGCGACGCTGGAGGCGGCGTTCTGCGGCACCGCCCCGGCGACGGCTTCCGTCAGTGCCGCGGCAGCGGTCGACGACGGGTTCCGCGAGGAGATCGCCCCGGACGTCGTCCGCGGTCGCTGACCGCGTCCGACCCGCCGCGACAGGGCTGACGACGCGGCACCCCGGACGCGCAGACCGATGACGATCGGCGGCCGTGCCGGCCGCACAGCGACCGGCACGGCTCACGACGACGCGGGCGGACCTCCCTGGTCCACACCGACGGACCAGCGTGAATCGACGATTGTCCGGTGGAACGGCGCCGGCGGCGCTACGCTGCCGTGTCGTGCAGGAGACGCGTCTCGACACGGCTCGGATCCGGGCGGCCCGCCGGCTGATCGACCCGGTTTTCCTCGACACTCCGCTGTACCGCTGCGAGGCGCTGGAGCCCGTCCTCGGGTGCGCGGTGAGCATCAAGCTCGAAACGGCGAACCCGGTCCGCAGCTTCAAGGCCCGCGGCACCGAGGTGGTCGCGAACCTGCTCGCCGACAACGGCTCGTCGGCCGTGGTGTGCGCCAGCGCGGGCAACCTCGGCCGGGCCCTCGCGTGGTCCGGTCGCGGCCGGGGGCTCGACGTGACCGTCGTGGCGTCCCGTTTCGCGACCGTGGCCAAGCTCGATCGCATCCGTGCGTCGGGCGCCGGGTTGGAGCTGGTGGACGGCGATCACGAGATGGCTCGCGAGCGGGCGGCGGCCATCGCGCGGTACGACGGCATCCGGCTGGTCGAAGACAGCCTGGACATCGAGACCTGCGAGGGCGCGGCGACCATCGGCCTGGAACTGGCGGACACCGCGCCGTCGTTCGACACCGTCCTGATCGCTCTCGGTGGCGGGGCGCTGGCCACCGGCGTGGGACATGTGATGAAGGCGTTGGCACCCGAGGTCGAGGTGATCTGCGTCCAGCCGCTGGGCGCACCGGCGATGACACACTCGTGGCACAGGCGGTGTGTCGTCACCACCGACTCGACCGACACCATCGCTGACGGCGTCGCCGGCCGGCGTCCCATTCCGGCCGTCCTGGACGACCTCCTCCTGGTCGCCGACGACGCCGTCCTGGTCCAGGAGGCGTCGATCACCGCCGGTATGAGGATGCTCCTCGACCACGCCGGCCTCGTCGTCGAACCGTCGGCCGCGCTCGGCATCGCGGCGCTCCTCGAAGACCGTGACCGCTTCGCCGGCCGACACGTCGTCACCATCGTGTGCGGCAGCAACGTCGACGTGGACGCCTACCACCGCTGGGTCGGCGCGGCTCCCCTCCACACCTCCTGACCACCCCTCCGCCCTCTGCCCCGGGCGATCCGGGACCCTTTCGCCGTCCCGGAGGACGAGGCGTTCACGGTGGAGGAGCCGCTCGCGCCACCGGTCACCCGCTCGCGTCCCGCGTCACGTGGGCCAGCGCCGCGAACGGCCGTCCGCCGCCGTGTGCAAGGGCGACGCGGGCCCGTTCCGGGGTGGTGCCGGCCAGCAGGGTGACGAGGGCCGTCGCGGTCTCCCCGCCGCAGGCGTCCAGGCAGGACTCGGCTCGCTCCGGGGTGACCTGGCAGGCCGTCACCAGGGTGCGTACGGCTCGGGCGCGCAGCTTCGCGTTGCGGGCCGAGGCGGCGACCATGAGGTTGGACCAGGTACGGCCGGTACGGACCATGAGGGCGGTGGAGAAGGCGTTGAGTGCGAGCTTCTGCGCTGTGCCCGCCTTCATACGGGTCGACCCGGTGACCACCTCGGGGCCTGTGTCGAGGACGATGTGGAGGTCGGCGTGGGCTGCGGCCGGCGCCTGCGGGTCGCCGGAGAGCAGGGCGGTGGCCGCGCCTTCGGCACGTGCGGTGCGCAGTGCCTCGATGACGTACGGGGTGCGGCCGCCGGCGGTGACGCCGATCGCCAGGTCGTCGGCCACCGGTGCGTCCGGGGCGTCGGGGGCCTCGACCGGGCCGGTGTCCTCGGCGTTCTCGATCGCCGTGGAGTGCGCGGCCACGCCCCCGGCCAGGTGCGGGACGACGGTTTCGGGTCCCACCCCGTAGGTCGGTCCCAGCTCCAGGGCGTCGTTGAGCGCGATTCTCCCGCCTGCGCCCGCGCCGTAGTAGTGGATGCGTCCGCCGTCGGCGAGGGTCCGTTCGGCGAGGTCGACCAGGCGGGTGAGCTGGGGCAGCGCGGCGCGGACCGCGGCCGGGGCGGTGGCGTCCTCGCGGTTGATGAGTTCGAGGAGCTCGCTGGTGCACAACTGGTCCAGGCCGAGACTGGCGGGGTTGCGGCGTTCGGTGGGCGGCAGTGTGGAGGGGTGGCCGGGCATGGGTCTCCGTGGTCCTCGTTGCAGGTCGGGGCAGGCGGGATCAGCCGCGTGGCCTGCGCAGGGTGTGCCGCCGTACCGCGTCGTGGGCGCGTTGCAGGTCCTCGACGGTGCGGTCGTGCTCGCGCTGGGCGAGAGCCACGTACAGACAGTCCACGACGGTCAGCTGGGCGGTGCGCGATGCGGTGCCGCCGCTGCGGACGGTGGTCTCGCGGGCCGCGGTGAGCAGCACGATGTCGGCGCGGGCGGCGGCCGGTGAGCGCGGGCTGGAGGTGATGGCGGCGGTGGTGGCCCCGCGGTCGCGGGCCTGGTCCAGGACTTCGGTCGTCTCGCGGGGGCGGCCCGAGTGGCTGACCGCGATCAGCACGTCGCCCGTGCGCAACAGTGCCGCGTCCATCAGCGCGGCGTGTACGTCGCTGCGCGCCACGGCGCCGTAGCCGAGGCGGAGGAGTTTGTCAGCCGCGTCCTGGGCGGCGAGCGCGCTGGACCCGACACCGACGACGAGCGTACGGCGGGCCGCCTGCACGGCGTCCGCGAGTGCGGCGAGGGCGTCGAGGTCCAGGTGGGCCGCCGTCTCCTCGGCGGCGCGGGCGTTGGCGTAGCCGGTCTTGCGTACCACTTGCTCGAGGGAGTCGTCGGGGCCGATGTCGGCGACCAGGTCGAGGCCGGCACGGCTGTCGTCGCGGGCGTGGGCGCGCAGCCGTTCGGCCTCCGCCGCCAGGCCCAGCCGGAGTTGGGCGTAGCCGCGCAGGTCGAGACTGCGGCAGAAGCGGTGCACCGTGGCGACGGAGGAGCCGGCGTCGCGGGCCAGGTCGCTGATGGTCCGCTCGGCGGCGGCGGCCGGAGCGGTGAGGATGAGATCGGCGATGGACCGCTCGGCGCGGGGGAGTTGTTCGCGGCGAGAACGGATGAGGGCCAGCAGGTCATCGGGCATGTGCAGCTCCGTGCGTGGTGCGGATGGCGGCGAAGTGGGCAGGGGTGAGGCCCTCTGCGGGGAAGAGGCAGTAGCGGCCGTCGCCTGCCGCGAGAGCGTGGCGCAACGCCTCGGTGAAGTCGTCGATGCTCACCTGAGGGCCCCAGTCGGCCTGGTCGCCGATGACCGACAGGGCGTCGGCCGTGGTCTGCACCATGGGTATCGCGCGTGCGGTGGGTGGCAGGGCACGCGTCACGGTACCGACCCACCCGGGCTCACGGTGAACGATCGCGTGGTACGTCATCGGGAGCAGTCCGTCGAAGAGCTCCCCGAGCGCCACCGCGTCCTGTCCCACAAGCCTTCTGCGGGTCGCGTCGTCGTCGGTGGGCACGAGGAACGCGCCGAGCCACAGTCCGGGGCGCGCCTCGCGTACGGCGTCCCGCAGTTGTCGTGCCACCTCGGTCACGGTCCCGGTCCGGTACCGGGTCCACGCGTCGGCATGGTCGCGTGCGATGCGGCGTGCCGCGTCCGCGCCGGTGTCGCCGTGGAGCCGGATGCCGCTGTGGGCCGTGAACTGGGCGAGAGTCCGGGCGTCGTAGGAGGCCGAACGGGGCCGGGCGCCGGGCCGTAGCTCCAACTCCCAGTGCAGCGGCCAGCGCAGGAAGTCCAGGACGAGTCCGTCGGCCTCGGTCGTGGCGGCGATCCGGGCGACACTGCGCACCAACTGTTCGTTCCACACGGGGTCGTTGGGGCGGACGCCGGTGTACCACTCCATCGACTGCCAGCCGAGGCCGTCGTCGCCGACCGCCCGTGGTCCCTCGGGACCGCGGAAGCAGGCGACGCTTGCGAGCAGCCGCAGGCCGAAGCGCCGGGCCTCGTCGGCGAGGGCGACGGTGATCGCCTCGCTCTTGGTGACGACTGTGTCGAGCCCGGCCGCCGCGGCGGCAAAGAGCAGGGCTCGCAGGCCCGGCGAGGCGGGATCGGCCACGGTGGAGGGGAAGACGTAGCAGGAGCGCACGGGAGGGGACTGTAGCCGAGTGCCCTGCGGCGGTGCGGCCACGATTCGTAAAATATTTACGAACGCAGTGCAGTATCGCTCCGTCAAGTACGGCCACCCAGCTTCGGTCGGATGGCTATTTTCCCAGGTCGTAGCGCTGCAACATTCCCGCAATATTGAAAATTATTGCCGGATCGTCGTTGACATCGGTTCCGCCTTGTCGCCACCATGAGCGCCGTATTCGAGCCCCGCCCGGCGCCAAGTCGGCTGCTTTCGACCGGAGTTTCCCCATGCCTGCTGCTCTTCGTCCGCTGCCGCGCCGCGCGCTCGGCCTGGCCGCTCTGGCTGCCGCCGTGGCCCTGTCCGCCTCGGCCTGTGGCTCGGGGGCCACCAGCGCCTCGGCCGACGGGGCCCGGTCGGCCTCCGGCCCCCTTCCGACGTCCGTGCCCAAGGGCACGGTGTTGCGCATCGCCGACCAGAACCGGCTGCTGGAGTCGATCCTGCACGCGGCCGGCCAGGACGAGGACTTCCCCTACACCGTCAAGTACGCGACGTTCCAGGGCGGTCCGGCCGTACTCGAGGCGTTCCGGGCCGGGGAGGCCGACGCGGGCTTCGTCTCCGATGCGCCGGTCGTCTTCGCCCAGGCCCACGACCAGGACGTGAAGATCACGGGCGTGGTGCAGAACAGCCCCGACGCCACGCACCTGTGGACCTCGCCGGACAGCGGAGTGAAGGACCTCACCGACCTCAAGGGCAAGAAGATCGCCTACACCGAGGGCACGACCTTCCAGGCGGCGGTGCTCAACGCGCTGAAGAAGGCGGGACTGTCCACCGGCGACGTCACCCTGGTCAACCTCTCCGACCCCTCCCAGATCCCGGCCGCCCTCGCCTCCGGCAAGGTCGACGTCGGCACCCTGACCGAACCGCTGGTGACCAAGTACTCCGCCGCGTACGAGAAGAAGGGTGCGCACGAGGTCAGCGGCGACACGGGCCTCACCAGCGGCCTGCAGTTCGTCATCTCGCCCGGCGACGCGCTCGCCGACGAGGCGAAGACGGCAGCCCTCGCCGATCTGTCGGCACGCTTCACCCAGGCCGAACTGTGGCTCGCCGAGCACAAGGAGGCGTGGGTCGAGGACTACTACGTCAAGGTCCAGAAGGTCGACAAGGCCACCGGCGAGGCGGTCGTCGCCAACAACGGCACCCCCTCGATCCCCGACTACGCCACCGCGGTCGCCGAACTCCAGAAGATCGCCGACGTGCTGTCCGAGGGCGGCGCCATCGACGAGATCGATGTCTCCGAGTCCTTCGACACCCGCTTCGACGCGGTGCAGCAGGCAGCGGCGAAATGAGCGAGGCACCGCCGTCCACTCAGGCACCTGCCGCAACCACCGCGCCCGTTGCGGCCCCCGGCCCCCGGCCGGCGCGCCGACCAGCCCGTGCGCCGGGTCGTCCCGGCGCACGCGTCCCGCTCGCCCGTACACCGGGTCGTCTCGGCGCACGCGTCCCCTTCGCCCGTGCTCTCGGCCCGCTCCTGCTGCTCGCCGTCTGGGCGCTCGCCTCCGCCACCGGCGCGCTCGATCCGCAGACGCTCGCCCCGCCCGGCACGGTCGCCTCGACCGCCTGGAACCTGGCGGCCGACGGCCGGCTCGGGCACCACCTGTTCACCTCGCTGCAGCGTGCCGCCCTCGGCCTGTTCTTCGGTCTGGCCGCCGCCGTCGTCCTCGCTCTGCTCGCCGGCCTCTCCCGGCTCGGCGAAGCACTGATCGACGGCACGGCCCAGTTGTTGCGCGCCCTGCCGATCCTGGCCCTGGTCCCCCTGGCGATCCTCTGGTTCGGCATCGGTGAGGAAGTCAAGATCATCCTCGTGGCGCTGGGCACCTTCTTCCCCCTCTACATCAACACCCACGCGGCCCTGACCGGCCTCGACCTGAAATGGGCCGAACTCTCCCAGGTGCTGGCGCTGTCCCGCCGCCAGTTCCTGCTGCGCATCGTGCTCCCCGGTGCCGCGCCCGGCTTCTTCACCGGACTGCGCCTGGCCGTCACCGTCTCCTGGCTGGTCCTGGTCGTCAGCGAGCAGATCAACGCCACCAGCGGCATCGGATATCTGATGACCGAGGCCCGCACCTTCGGTGAGACCGACATCATCGTCGTCGGTCTGGTCGTCTACGGCCTGCTCGGGCTCGCCTCCGACACTCTCGTCCGATCCATCGAAAGGAGGGCTCTGCGATGGCGGACGACGCTCGCCTGAGCTCTGGCGCCGACCTGGATGCGCGGCGCGGCGTCCGCATCCGCTCCCTGGTCCGCCGCTTCGGCGACCACACCGTCCTCGACGGGGTCGATCTGGACATCGCGCCCGGCGAGTTCACGGCGCTGCTCGGCCACTCCGGCTCCGGCAAGTCGACTCTGCTGCGCGCCGCGGCCCGCCTCGACCCCGGCGTGTGCGGTTCCAGCACGGTCGAGGTCCCGGAGGCGACCGCCGTCGTCTTCCAGGACGCCCGCCTGCTGCCGTGGGCCCGCGTGCTCGACAACGTCGTTCTCGGTCTGCCCGGCTCCCGAGCCGCCGCCCGCGAGCGAGGCCGTGCGGCACTTGCCGAAGTCGGTCTGGCCGGCAAGGAGGACGCCTGGCCCGGCACCCTCTCCGGCGGCGAGGCCCAGCGCGCCGCACTCGCCCGCGCGCTGGTCCGCCAGCCCGGTCTGCTCCTGCTCGACGAGCCGTTCGGCGCCCTGGACGCGCTCACCCGTATCCGTATGCACGCGCTCCTGCGCGCCCTGTGCGCCCGCCACCGCCCGGCCGTGCTGCTGGTCACCCACGACGTGGACGAGGCCGTCGCGCTCGCCGACCGCGTCCTGGTCCTGGACCAAGGCCGCTTCGCCGCCGATGTGGACCTCACGGACCGCCTCGGCACATCCGAACGACGCGCCCACCCGCGGTTCGCCGCCACCCGCGACGCGCTCCTGACCGTCCTGGGTGTCCCCGCCGCCTAGGCCCTCGCCCGACTCCGCCCTGACTTCGTAGGTGAACTCGCCCGACTCCGCCCTGACTTCGTAGGTGAAAGAGAGACCATGCCTCCCACCGCCCCGCGGCCCCTCCCTCCGCGCACCCTCGCTCGCACGCTGCTCACGGCCGTCCTCGCGGCCGCCGCCCTCATACTGCCCGCGCCCGCCGAGGCCGCCGCCGATCCGGACTTCACCCTCTACGACAACACCGAGTACGCCTCGGCCACGATCGGCGGCGCCTCGGTGGTCTCCAACTTCGTCCCCAACCGCGTCTGCACCCCCCTCGTCGAGAACGGCGGTCTGCCCGGCGAGGACGAGTGGAAGAGCATCGTCCAGTCCTACAACCGCAACACCGACGGCCCGCTCGTCCTCGACTGCGAATCCCTCTATCTCACCTCCACCAGCACCGCCGCCGACCACTACGCCCGGCTGCTCCAGCTCCAGTCCTGGGCCCGCGAGGTCGCCCCCGACCAGGTCATCGGCTGGTACGGGCTGCTCAACAACACGATCAGCGCCAACTACGGCTACTACCGCGACCTGATCGCGGCGAACCCCGACACCGCCTTCTTCCCCTCCCTCTACTCCTACTCGGCCAACGAGACGAACTGGAACTCCACCCTCACCGCCGACATCGCCAAGGCCACGGCCGTGGACGCGCAGGTGCCGCTGCTGCCGTACATCTGGCCCCAGTACCACGGCGGTTCGTCGCCCGCCTCCCTGGACTACACCTTCGTCCCCGCGGCCCAGTGGTCCGTCCAGCTCGCCACGATCAGGGAACTCGGCCTGCCCGGTGCCGTCGTGTGGGGAGGCTGGCCCATCAGCCAGACCTGCGACGACGCATGCCAGGCCGAGGTCCCGACGGCCGGCTGGCTCGCCGCCACCCGCTCCTTCCTCGACGAACTCGCCCACCCGCGCACCGACCTGGCCCTCGGCGCGACGGCGACCGCGTCCAGCGTGAACGTCACCGGCCGCGAGGCGCCCAAGGCCGTCGACGGCGACCCGACCACGCGCTGGGGCAGCACCTACGCCGACCCGCAGTGGATCACCATCGACCTGGGAGGTCCGTACGACATCAGCGGCGTGCGCCTCATGTGGGAGACCGCGTACGGGAGTTCCTACGCCGTCCAGGTCTCGGACGACGGCTCGACCTGGACCACAGCCCATTCCACCACCAGCGGCGCGGGCGGCGTGGAACGCATCGACGACCTGGCCGCCACCGGCCGCTACGTCCGCCTCTACGGCACCACCCGAGGCACGTCGTACGGCTACTCGCTGTGGAGCTTCGAGGTGTACGGCACCGCGGCCCCCTGAACAGTCAGCGCATGAGCAGCAGCCGTGTGTTCGGTACGAGCTTCCGGTTCACGCTGGTGCTCTGCACGAAGATCGTGAAGTCGTCGTTGTGGTTCGGCTTGACGCGGACCTCCACGGCCGGCAGACCGAGCAGGGCTCGGGCCTCGGGCCCCGTGTACACCCGGTCCGTCTTCTTCTCCAGCACCGCGATCTGCTTCTTCGCCTGGATCTTCTCCGACTTGCTCAGCTGGTAGAACGCGCCACCGGTACGGTACGTGTGCCCGCACTCGACGACCCAGTCCCGGATCCCCGCGTCACGGGCCACCTGGATCAGCTGGTACGCCGAGGGGTCCACCGGGGCGAGGCCGGCCGCCTTGATGGTGTCCTTGTTGACCGCCTCCGCACCGGTGGAGAACACCGCCCGCGATCCCCGGATCCCCTGGGTGCGGCCCACCATGAACTTCTCGGTGGCCTGCTGGATGACCTGCCCGGCCTCCTCCAGGCCCTGTGTGCTCGTGGCGTCCCAGATGGCGATGTTGTCCTTCGGGAAACCGCACTGCATGGCCTCGCGCTTGCCCATCTGGTCCGGCACGAGGACCGCCAGCGTCCAGTTGGCCTCCTGCGTCTCGATCATCCGGGACACGGCCTCGACCAGTTCACGCGCATTCCTGGAAGGGGCGTCCGGGCAGCGGTGACTCGCGTTCTCCTGCCCGTCGGTCAGGACGAACGTCAGGAAGCTGTGGTCGCCGTACAGTTGCGCGGTCTGCGCCAGCTCCCGCTGTGACGTGAGCGCGGCCGCCAGCAGAGCCGTCATACCACCGACCCGGTAGAGTGCCTTCAGCGACGGCATCCGCAGCACGTCCTTGTCGTAGATGACGCACTCCACCTTGTCCGCGAAGGCGTACACGGTGACGCGGGTCTCCTGGTCCAGTTCCCTCGACCGGCGGGCGAGGTAGGCGATCTGCTGGTCGGCTACCTCGACGACCTTGCGGCTCAGGTGCGACATGGACGAGCTGGCATCCAGCACAAGAGCGACGTGATTGATGTAGTTCTGCTTCCCGGACATGACGGCTCCCCCTCGTTCGGACTCGATGCTCCTACCGTCTCACCCACCACTGACAATCGGTCCTGGCTCCCGGACCGGACGAAGGGCCCACCCGACCAGAGGCGCCGCAGGGACACCGCACGAGACGCCCAGGCACTGACGTCTTCGCGCACCGGTGTGTCCGGCGGGTGCACCGGCCGGCTGCGCGTGACCCGTGCCGGTGAAGGCGCCGACACCTTCGAGCCACGTGTGATTGACTGATCCGCATGGCCCCGTCTCCGCATCCGCCCGTTCGGCCGTGACCGCCGAACCGACCGCGGCCACTCGGCCCCGCAACCGCAAGCAGCTCATCGTCGAGGCGGCCGGCCGAGTCTTCAGCGAACGCGGCTACCACACGGCGTCCATGGAGAAGATCGCCGCCGGCGTGGGGATCACCGCGGCGGCCCTGTACCGGCACTTCCCGAACAAGTACGCGCTGTTCGCCGAGTGCGCCGACGTCATGGCGGACCGGCTTGTCGCCGCGCTCGACGAGGTGCCGCCCGGGGCGACCTTGACGGACGTGCTCACCGCCGTCACCCGGGTCACCGTCGCACATCGCGCGTCGGGCGGCGTGTACCGATGGGAGGCCCGGTACCTCAACCGTGAGGACCGCCGGCATCTCGGGGCGAAGTTCGGGTACGTCGTCCGGCGGGTCGACGAGGCGGTGCAGCGCGAGTACTCACTGCCCGACGAGCGCCTGCGGGCCGTGGCAGCCCTCGGTGTGATCGGGTCCATCACGATGCACCACACCTCCATCGCTCAACGCCGGGCCGAGGAACTGCTGTCGGCGTCCGCGCTGCGCGTGGCCGCGACCGATCCCGCGGCGGCCCGCAGGGACGCACGCCCGGTCGAACTGCCCGCCCAGCCCGTGCCGCGCACCCGACGCGCGGAGATCCTCGCGGCCGCCATCCCGCTGTTCGCACGGGACGGGTTCGCCAGCGTCACGAACGGACAGATCGCGGAGGCGGTGGGACTGGCCCCGTCCGCGCTCTACCGTCACTACCCGGGCAAGGTCGACATCCTGGCGGCGGCCTGCCTTCAGGCGGCGGGGCTCCTGGCCCAGGGGGTGGACCAGAGTCTTCATGAGGTGGCCGGCCCGCACGACGCCATCGTCGCGCTGGCGGCGACGTACGTGGCGTACAGCTTCGAGTACACCGAGCTCAACAGCGTCGCCGAAGCCGAGCTCGCCGGCTTGCCGGCCGACCTGCGGCGGCCCTTGGTCCTCGCGCAGCGTGAACACATCGCCGTCTGGGAGCAGCAGCTGCGACTGGCCCGTCCGGAGCTGGACCCGCGCCAGGCCCGGGTGCTGGTGCACGCGGGGTTCGGCGTGGTCGTCGAGGCCGGACGCAGACTGCGGTGGCGGGACGGCCAGGACCACCGTGACGCCGTGACCGCTCTGGTCCTGGGCGCTCTGGGTCTCTGAACGGCCGTCGGGCCCCGGCGGCCGTTCAGGCGCCGCGTCGTGAAGCGCCTGGTGCGTACGTCACCCTGATGCCCGCCCCTCGGCCCGGTCTGCCGCGGGACGGGCAGGTGAGATCGGAAGCGACGGCTCAGCCCGCCCTGTTTCCGGTGGGGATCGTGATGGGGGTGGTGGTACCGGAGGAGCCCTTGTTGAGGAACAGCATGGCCAGAGCGCGCACGAACTGGTCGAACATGTAGAAGGTGGCGGGCATGATGGGCGACAGCCCCTCACGGAACAGGATGAACGCCGGCCACGCGGTGCGGACCAGGGTCGCCGACACGTAGTCGCGTTCCAGTCCCAGCCAGTCGCCGACCTCGTCGCTGAGGACGTAGCGCACGAACTCGTTCAGGAACCCGCGCGTGACGCCGAGGTCGATCTGTGCGGTCAGGCCGAGCAGCTCCTCGGCCAGTGCGATGCCCTCGGTCGACGGGGTGAGGATCGGGGTGAGCACCTGCGCCGACTGCTTCTCGGCGGCCGCCCATGTCTTGGGGATGTGCTCGTACGGCACACCGAGCAGGTAGATGGCGACCTGCCACGAGTGCAGGAACGCCTCCTGGTCCGCGGCCGGGAACGGGATCTTCCAGTCGAGCAGCTTCCTGTACACGTAGGTGCCCAGGCTGTGGAAGGTGACCAGGATGTCGGCGGCGCTGATCGGGATGGTCTCGTCGGCGACCGCACGCCAGTGCGGCGACTGCGGCAGCAGGTGACGCACCGCGGCGTGCACCACGCGCGTCTTGTTGGCGGTGACGACGAACTGTCCCGTCGGCTCGAAGGCTCCCAGCTGGGACAGGTCGTAGCCGAACGTGAACGTCTTGGCCGCCCGGTCCTGCATGTCGGCGCCGCCCGCGGACCAGTAGACGCTCTTGGCCTCCCGCGGAATCACGGTGCTCATGATTCCGCTGCCGAGGCCGTACAGCATGAAGAGGTACGTGTCCCTGCGCCGGTTGAAGTCGGCTGCGCGGGCCAGCTTGGCGGGGTCGGCCCAGGAGGGCAGCTGGTTGACCTGCCCCAGGTACGCGGAGAATTCGGCCGGCAGGCCACTGGGCAGCGGGTCGTCGTTGTTCACCCACGACGCCCAGGCGGTGTTGATCGCCGGCACGTGTCCGTTCTCGAGCATTGAAACCATCAGAGGGTCCGCCGCGTCGTCCCAGATCCACTCCGGACCGGTCCCCGCGGCGGCTCCCGTCACAGAGTCCGTCGACGCCCATGCCTGTGCGGGGTTCGCCAGGCCCACGAGGCCGAGTGCGACACCGAGTGACAGAGCCTTTCGCCTGCTGAGGTTCTCCATTGACTTACCTGCTTCCCTGATGGGTCAGACGGCGCTGTACGCCTTGCCTCACACGCCATTTGCATGACCGCCATGTTTCGGAGCTCGTTGAGCGATGTGATTTTCCATTAACATAGCGAGGTGAGTTACCGTCGGCAATGGTGGTGACAGAGGCTGGATGCGCGACCGTCCGACCGCGACCTGTCGGCCGCCCCGCCCCGCCGCAGAGGGAAGCGCTCGGCCCGAGGAGACCTCGTATACGGCGCATGACCGTTTCCCGCCACCAGCCGGGTCACCGGGGCTAACCTGTCCTCGATCAGCGACCACGCCCGCCCGCTCGCGGACCGTTGCGGGGGAGCGGGCTGGAAGCATCGGCCGCGAGGGGGGACGCATGGCCGACGACGAGCAGCGGGAGAACGGCGGGGGAGACGTCGCGGGGCTCCGGGCCTGGGCCGCCGTCGCCGTTCGCCAGGCGCACGAGCTGTGGCCCCGGGCGCGGAAGAATCCGCAGTCGGCCGCGTTGCGGTTCGTGATCGAGCATCTGGCGACCGTCGAACGGCTGTTACCGGCGGAGGACCCGGCCCGGGCGGCCGTCGTGCCCTGGCTCGGGCTGCTGATCCAGGCGCGGCTCAAGGGCCGGCCCCACCCCGATCCGCGGGAGCGGGCGGCCGCCCTCAGCCATCTCCGGTGGACCGACCGTGCCAGACCGCTGAACGACCGGCTCGCCATGATGGCCCGGAGCAACCTGGCCGAGCTGCTCATCCCGCCCGGCATCCCTCCGGAGGCGCGCGACGGCTCGGGGCCGCCCGCCCTGGCCGAAACCCTGCGGGAGCAGCTGACCGAGGCACTGTACGTTCTCGCCCGCGTCATCGCCGGAGACCTCACCACACGGGAGCGGGTGCTGGCCGTCATGGACCGCGTCGACGCGCTGCTGTCCTCGCTCCCCGGCCCGCCGCCCGAGGGGAGTCCGCCGTCTCCGCCCCAGGACGGCAACGGTGGTGAAGCGGCGGCGGGGCCGGACGGCGCGGTGCCCCGCGGGGAGCCCGAGGGGGAGGCGCCGGCCGACACCGTCCAGCGGGTGGTGGACTGGGCGCGCCGGGACGCGGTGCGTTTCGCGCACCTGCTGGAGTGGCTGTGCGTCACCGTGAACGATCCCCGGGCCTCCAGGCCGGACGCCCACCGGGAGCTGGCTGATGTGGGCCTGGACCAACCGGGGTTCACGCCGCTGCGCGAGCTGCTCACCGACCTCAGATCGGGCGGGCAGGATCCCCGCTCGCTCGCCGAACGCGTCCGCAGCACCACGCAGGCTGCCAGGAAGGCGATGCTCGCCCTGCCCGCGGACGCGCCCGAGCGGATCCGCCTCGCCAAGTTCCACGCGGCCCTGCTGGTGGCGGGGAACCTACGGATGCCCGAAACGCTGGACTTCGGCGAGGTGGACGCGGCCGCGATGCGGCCGGACCCCGACCCCGCGGCACGTTCGGCCTGGCGCCGAGAGCTGAGCCTGGAACTGATCCTCTCCACCTCGATCGACAACCTGTGGGCGTCGAACGGCGACATCGCGCGCGTGGAGCGGAGCGCGGCATGGCTCCAGGAGTGGATCGACGCCCTTCCGGCGGACGGGGCCAGGGCCGCGGCCGCCCGCCGGTACCTGTCCGCCCTCCTCGCTCACCGCGTCGCCACCGCCGCCACGCTCGGAGGCAGCCTCCAGGACGGCGCCGCCGCACTGTCGATGGCCAAGGGGCTGTCCGCCACCGATGAACGCGACGATGTCCAGGCGCTGTTCAGCCTCTTCACCGGATTCCAACTGGCCCGCCGCAGCCGGGACCAGGCCGCGTCGGCCCGCGCGGCGGAGGACCTGATCCGGACGTTGAGCGACCGGTACGCCGACCCGGCGCCCGACGCGGGCACACGCTTCGTCATCACCGGCACGCTGGGCCTGGCCTACAGCGAACGTGCCGCCCACACCGGAACCCAGGCCGATCTCCGCGCCGCCGCCCGGTACCTGCGGGAGGCGGTGGAGATCGATCCGGCCACGGTCCCGCCGCTGTTCGCACCGTTCTTCCCCACCACGCGGGCCCAGCTGATGATCGAGCTCACCCGGGCCGACCCGCGCCGGGAGGTCGTCGACCGCGCCGTCGCGGAGGTCCACCGAGTGATCGAGGAATCGCGGACGGTGCCCTGGGAGGAGGCCCGGCTGCGGCTCGCCCTGGGCCGGGCCATGCTCCGCGCGACCACCCACCGCAGTGACCTCAGCCTGCTCGACCCGTGCATCGCCGAGCTGAACCGGGTCCGGGCCCTGGCCGCCGAAGGCCACGGCCTGTCGTTGAGCGTCGAGGTGCTGACGGAGCTGTCCACGGCCCACTGGACGAGCGCGGTGACCGGCGGCGGGCGCGCGAGTGAGGACTGGGAGACGAGCCTGGACACCCGCCGCGAGGCACTGGAGCTGATGGCCGCCGACGTCCTCCTTCAACTCGGCGCCGAGCACGCCCTGTCGGTCGCCCGGGCCGCGACCGGCCACGTGCTGTGGCTGGCCCTGCGGTGCGCCGAGGACGGCCGCCCCGCCGAGGCCGTGGAGGCGCTGGAGCTCGGCCGGGCCCTGGTGCTCCAGACGGCCGCGGCCGCACACGGCGTACCCCGGCTGCTGACGGACCGGGGTCACTCCGACCTGGCCGAGCGGTGGCGGGCGCAGGCACCGCAGCATCCGCTCCCGCTGGATCCGCGTGAGCCGCGTGAGCCGCGTGAGCCGCGGGAGCCGCGCGAGGCCGATCGGGGGGAGGGAGACGCGGGTGAGGGCCACCCGGCTGAGAGGGATCCCGCTGAGTGCCATTCGGCTGAGAGGGATCCGGCTGAGGGGGAGTCGGCTGAGAGGGATCCGGCTGAGGGGGAGTCGGCCGTGGGGGATCCGGCTGAGGGGGAGTCGGCTGAGGGGGAGTCGGCCGAGGGGGATTTGCTCCGGTCGAGGAGAGCGGCCGTGGTGGCGGCCGCGGCCTCCGGAGCTGAGCTGCCGAGCAGCCTACGGCGCAAGGCACTCGCCGCACTGGGGGCGGGAAACGGCACCGGCGTACGGGAGTTGCTCGGCACTCCGGACGTCGCCGCACTGACCGCCGCGCTGGCCGCCTCGGGAGCCGACGCGCTGGTCTACCTGGTCCCCGGTGAGGGCTTCCGCCCCCACATCCCGGGACGCGCGCTGATCCTGCGCCCCGGCGGTGCCGAGCCCGCCGTACTCGCCCTGCCGCTGATGCTCTCCCCGGGCAGTCACCCGTTGGAGCGGTACCTCGCCGCCGCCGCGGACCGTTCCGGCAAGGCGGCCGACCCGGACGCGTCGCGTGCGTCGCGGGAGGCCGCCGAGACGGAATGGCGGGCAGCGCTGAGCGAGCTGTGCGACTGGGCCTGGCCCGCTGCCGTGGGGCCGGTCCTCGACTCCTTGGGACCTCTCGGCCGGCCGCCGCGGCTCGTGCTGGTCCCCTGCGGCCCCCTCGGCGTCGTCCCCTGGCATGCGGCGCGCAAGCACATCCCGCTGGGGGGCTACCGGTATGCCGGCCAGGACGCGGTGTTCAGCTACGCCCCGTCCGGGGCGCAGTTCCTGCGGGCCGCCGCCCGCGACCGGCTGCCGGCCACCGGGCGCCGGGTGCTGGTCACCGATCCGAGGCTCAGCCTGGTCTGGGCCGAGTTCGAGACGGAGGCGCTGCGTTCGGCGTGCTACCCCGACGCCCGGCGCTACGGCACGTTCGTGGCGGCCGAGGGCGTGCCGGATGCGCCGGGGAGCTGCGAGGACCTGCTGGCCGTGCTGCCGGGCGGCGGTCAGCCGGCGGCGGTCGTGCACGTGTCCTGCCACGGGGTGGCCGGTCCGAGTCCCACGCGCTCGGCGCTGTCGCTGGCCGACGGCGAGCTGACCGTCGCCCGGATCCTGGACCACGCCGCGGCCGCGGCGCCCGGCCCGGACGGCCCGCTGGTGGTGCTCAGCGCCTGCGAGACCGACCTGAGCACGGGCGACCACGACGAGGCGCTGACCCTCTCGACCGCCCTGGTCGCCCGGGGTGCGGCCGATGTGGTCGGCTCCCGCTGGGCCGTCGACGACAGCGCGACCGCGCTGATGATGGCCGTCTTCCACCACTTCCTGACCAGCCAGGACCTCGCTCCCGCCGACGCGCTGCGCGCCGCCCAGCTGTGGATGCTCGACCCGGACCGCCGGCCCCCGCCCGCCCTGGGCGACCCGCTGCACCGCGAGGCCGCCCGCGCCGACCTGCACGAGATCCACATGTGGGCCGCCTTCACCCACCAGGGCAACCCCGCGGCACGCTGAGCCCCGCCCGCGCGGCGCCGGACGTTCAGCACCCAGTGGGCCACCCAACGTTCGGTGGCGTCACTGAGTAACGGCCCGTTACTGTGCTTGCGGCCGTTGCCGGATACATGAGGAGCGCGCTTACGGGCTCGGTGTACGCCGGCGACTTGCCGGGGAGCATGGGCCTCGCCGGCCCCTCCCTGAGCAGGTCGAACGCGTAGCACGGCGGTCGGTGGTGACGGGCGAACGGATCGAGCCGACCTGTTACATGATCTTATGAATTCTCGTCCGGACCCTCGATCCCTCGGATGACCTGCGAGAACCTTCGACACCCACACCTGTCCGCATACCGGACGCTCGGGATTAATTATCCGGAGTGTTGACGAAAATCAGCGCGCGTTCGCATGCTGAGGAGCATGTCACCCCAGGACGGCCCGTCGGCCCGCGTCGGACGCGGTGCGACAGGCTTTTGCGCGAACGGCCGCACGCTCCAGGCTTGCTCGACCGATGCGGGCTTCATGGCCTCACTGACGGGTTGTACGGGACGTCCGTGTCCGGCGGCGACGTCGCCGCGCCACGCTTAGCCGCCGCGCTGTCGCGGCTTTCGAAGCCGATCGGCTCCCCGGCCGCACAAGCCGCTGTCCGGCGGGCCGGAACCGTCCATCGAGTCCGGGCCGAGCCCGGCGCAGCTCCGCCTGCCGGTGCGTTCACCTGACCCCCGCGTCGCCGCGCACGACGTCTTCGGCGCAGCGTGCGGGAGCGCGGAAGACGGAAGACACCAGATCCCCGGCCCCACCCCCCAGTCGTGCCCTGCCCGCGATCCCTCAGGGCCGCGGGCCGGGCACGGGCACCCTGACGACGAAGGAGAAGTGACTGATGACCAGTGCCGAGAAGAGGTCGCACGTCGGCCGGCGGTCCCTGCTGGCGGCAGGCGCCGGCATGGGCGTGACAGCGGCGCTGCCCGCTGCCTCGGCGCAAGCCGCACCGGCGAAGGCGGAGTCCGCCAAAGCGGAGCCCGCGAAGGCGGTGTCGGCGTCGGCGCGGCGGTACCCCTCGAACTGGCCCGACCCCAGCTCCTACGGCGTAGCGGACACCCGGCTGGACCTGTGGCCGCGCGACGACAACTCCTTCGTCCTCCCGCTCGAACTGCGCCCTCGTGACGAGGAGCGGGGCGTGGTCTGGATACGGGACACCTATGTCAACTGCTTCGTCGTCGACGGCCGTCCGCTGTATGTCGCCACGGGCACCACGCGGGTACCCGGACTCGCCGTGGCGGCCCCGTGGAACGACGGCATCTTCGTGTGGACCGCCCCCTCGCTCAAGGGCCCGTGGAGACTGGCCGACACGACCGGCATCCGGCCCGACGCGGAGAAGGGCAAGGTGTGGTCGCCCGAGTTCGTCGACGAGAACCGCTCCGGACGCACCGTCGTCGCTCCGTGGCAGGAGTACTGGTACGACACCAAGTACGGCAAGCGCGGCCATGCCTGGGCGCCGGAAGTGCACTACTTCCGCGGCAAGTGGTACATCGTCGCGTGCACGGGCGACTACGCCCAGAAGGTCGGCTCTTTCCTGCTGGTGAGCGAGGGCGGCGTCGAGGGCCCGTACCGGCTCGCCGAGGGCAACCTCGAAAAGCCCTTCGGTGACTCGTTCATCGGGGGGCCGAGTTTCATCGAGCCCGGCGCCTACCACCACATCGACGGCGGGCTCTTCTCCGAGGGCGACGACGCGTGGCTCGTCCTGCACAACAACCTGTACGCGAAGTTCACGGACGACATGGAGGACATCGTCACGCCGACCGGCCTTCCGACGTTCCAGCAGCAGCCCTATTCGCCCGAGCCGTATCTCGAAGGCGCGTACGTGTTCAAGTACGGCGGCAAGTACTACCTCGTCCATGCCGCGTGGGACCGGACCTCGGTCAACAGCGACGGCACGACGCGGCAGGCCTACGACACGGCCGCCACCGGCCGCGTGCAGTACCAGTACGACGCCATCGTCGCCGTGTCGGACACGTTCGAGGGTCCGTACTCACAGCGGTGGACCGCCGGTGTCGGCGCCGGCCACAACAACTTCTTCGTGGATCACAGCGGCGGCCTGTGGGCGACGTTCTTCCTCAACCCGGCCGCCGGCTACTACTCCGACTCCGCGCGCGTCGACGGCGCCGCCGTACCCGGCGTCGTACGGCTGGAGTGGACCGGCCCCAAGGGAAAGCGCCTTTACGTCGAGCGCCGCAACAGCGCCTGATCACACGGGGAGCGGGGGCGGCCACGGGCCGTCCCCCTGCCCGGCGGCCGGCCGCACCATCCCCAGGTCGGTGGCGTGTCCTGGCTGTCGCCCCGGTGTCGCTGTCGGAGTGCGGTCGCTGTCAGAGTGCGATGGGGCCGAGGGCGGCGGCGGTTCGGGCCAGCGCCTGGAGGGTGGGGTTGTCGGTGGTGGTGCGCCAGGTGAGTGCCCATGCGAGAGGGCCTCCAACTCGCCTCGGGCGTACCCGTCGTCGACACGGTCCCCCCGCGGCGGCATCGGCCACCAACTCGCCGCCGCGCTCCGGATGGCCGACGGCCGACGGGTCTTCTGCGGGGTGTCGGGCCCGGACACCGGCGTGGCCCGATGACGGCCGGTCGGCCGTCCGGCCCGCGGCCCCTCGTCATGAAGTCCCGGGCCGGACGGCCGCCACAGCCGGTCATGTCCGGAGGGCGTCGCCCGGGTCGGCAGGGGCGCCCGGTGAGCGCTCCTTTCGCCGCTGTGAGTGGCACGGGCGCTGCCCGATGGCTCTCAGGCCGCATCCGCCAGGGCCACAGGCGAGGCCGCGTTCATTCCTCCGGGGGGCTGCCCTGGAGGTCGAGGGTCCAGGTCTGACCGACGAGGTCGTGGCCGAAACCGTGGTGGGGCTCCTCGTCGGCGAGGACGAAGCCGAAGTGCTCGTAGATCCTGCGGGCGGACACCAAATCGTCGGTGGTCCACAGGGTCACGCGCCGGTAGCCGGCCTCGCGGGCGAAGGCCAGGGACCCCTCGACGAGGCGGGTGCCGAGACCGAGACCCCGGGCGGCCGGGGTGACGAGCAGGACGCGCAGCTTGGCCACCCCCGGTCTGTCGTCGGCGACCAGGAACACGCAACCCGCGCGTTCGCCGTCGACCTCGGCGATCCAGGCCGCCTCCGTGGCCGGGGAGTGCCGTGTCGCGTAGTCGGCGACGGCCCTGGCCACCAGGGCCTCGAAGTCGGTGTTCCAGCCGAACTGCTGGTCGTACAGCTCGCCGTGGGCCATCACCACCCAGCCCAGGTCGCCAGGTCGGCCGGCGCGGCGGACCACCGCCTGCCGCTGGTGGGTTCCCTTCGGCATTGACACACTCTCCGGAGTCGATCGTCACAAGCAGTTACTGACACGACTGTGTCGGTCGCTTTGGGCTAGGTCCATGCCCCCGAAGACCGCAAACCCGTCCGCACGCCAGACCCATCTGCTCGAGGCCGCTTACCGGTACGCACTCACCCACGGCCTGACCGATCTGTCGCTGCGCCCACTGGCCGAGGCCATCGGCTCCAGCACACGGGTGCTGATGTTCCTGTTCGGCAACAAGGACGGACTCGTGCGGGCGCTGCCGGAGCGGGCCCGCACCGATGAGCTGGAGCTCCTGGCGCGATTCCGCCGTTCCGACCGCCCCGTCGGCCTGGTTCCGGCGGCCCACCAGGTGTGGACGTGGCTCGCCGCCGACGAGCACCGCCCGCTGCTGCGCCTGTGGACCGAGGTGTACGCCCGCTCCCTCGTCGAGCCCGACGGCCCCTGGGCCGGGTTCGCCAGGACGACCGTGGACGACGGGCTCGACGTCCTCGCCGCGTGCCAGCCGCAGCCGGAACGGGACGGCGAGGACGGTGCCACCTGCCGCACCCTGACGCTGGCGGTCCTCCGAGGAGCACTGCTCGACCTCCTCGCCACGGACGGCGAGCGCAGGGTGACCGCCGCCGTCCACCGGCAACTGGCCTTCCTGGACCGCGAGGACCACGACAGCGCCTGACCGTGGTTCGACGCCCCGGCTGCCTTCGGTCACCTCCGGGTCCGAGGAACGTCCGTGTCGGACCGTGCGCCAAGCCTCGTCTCGGCTGATCGGGCTTCGCCCCGGGGCGATCGGGCCCGGAGCCGCGGTGTCGGTCACTTGTCGGGGCTGCCGGTCCGTCGTCGGCGGCCTGTCGGCGGCTTGTCGGCGGGGTCCGGGACCTTGTCAGTGATCCTGCCGGGGCCCACCCGGCAGGCGAGCGACACACAAGGAACCACCATGACCACTGACGTCACGATCATCGGCGCCGGGCTCGGAGGACTGACTCTCGCCCGCGTCCTGCACGTCCACGGCATCCCGGCCACGGTCTACGAGGCGGAGGCCTCACCGACCGACCGCGCGCAGGGCGGGATGCTCGACGTGCACGACCACAACGGCCGGCTCGCCCTCGAGGCGGCGGACCTGATGGACGAGTTCCGCAGCCTCGTCCTCGAGGGCCGCGAGGCCATGCGCATCCTCGACCGGGACGGGACCGTCCTGCTCGACCAACCCGACGACGGCACGGGCGGACGCCCCGAGGTGATGCGCGGCGAGCTTCGACGGATCCTGCTCGACTCGCTCCCGGCCGGCACCGTCCGCTGGGGCCACAAGGCCAGGGGTACCCGGGCCCTCGGTGAGGGCCGCCACGAGGTGACCTTCACCGACGGCACCACCGTCGTCACCAGTTTGCTCGTCGGTGCGGACGGCGCGTGGTCACGGGTCCGACCGCTGCTCTCCGACGCCACTCCCGAGTACACCGGCAGGTCGTTCGTCGAGACCTACCTGTTCGACGCCGACACCCGGCACCCGGCCACCGCGAAGGCGGTCGGCGGCGGGTCGTTGTTGGCGCTCGCTCCGGGCAAGGGGATCCAGACGCACCGGGAGAGCGGTGGCACCTTGCACACCTACGTGGCCCTCACCGAACCGCAGGAGTGGTTCGCCGCCATCGATTTCGCCGATGCCGCCGTGGCCACCGCGCGGATCGCGCAGGAGTTCGACGGGTGGGCGCCCGAACTCACCGCACTGATCACCGACAGTGACACCGCACCGGTCCTGCGCACCCTCCATGCCCTGCCGATCGGACACCGGTGGGACCGGGCACCGGGGGTGACCCTGGTCGGCGACGCCGCCCACCTCTCGGCCCCGAACGGCGAGGGCGCCAACCTGGCCCTGTACGACGGCGCCGAACTCGGCAAGGCCCTCGCCGCACACCCCGACGACATCGAGGCCGCCCTCACCGAGTACGAGCAGGCCATGTTCCCCCGCGGCACCGAAGCCGCAACCGACGGCACCCGGCTCCACGAGCTCATGTTCGGCGACAACGCACCCCACGGCCTGTTCACCGCGATCCCCGGAGACGAGCGGACCCCATGAACCGCCGACCGGTGTCACCGCGGTGACCGTGACCTCCGGCCCAGGCGGCCCACCCGCTCCATGACTCCCGTTCGTGAAACGGTCACCGTCGGTGAGGGGCACGGAACCGGCGGACGCCGGCCTGCTGGGCTGCGGCGCCCAGGTGGTGGTGGCAGCGGTGTGGCGACCTGACCCGGCGGTCCGGACCGTCCGGCCCTCCACAGGCACACCCGACGGCGGAACGAGGGCCGCAGCGAGCCGGAACGGCCGTACGACGTCCGGGGCCTGCCCCCCGAACGGCCGTACGGCGTCCGGGCCTGCCCTCCCGAACGGCCCGCTGACGTGGACGCTGCGCGCCGGCGGCGGCCGGGCCCCGTCCGTCAGGGCAGTCCCGCTGGGCGACCGGTGGACGTGCCCGGCCGCCGTCAGGGCTTCAGCCACGGCGGCCGGGCATCAGGTTGCCGGAGGCGGCGCGCTGGAGGGGGCCGTGACGGGCGAGGACGGCGGGAGGCCGGCCGGGACCGTGGCGTACGGCGGTGCGGACACGGTGTGTGCGCTGTCCGCGGCACGTCCGTGGTCCGCTGCCAGAGAGGTCAGGAGGAGACCGACGAGGCGATGGAGGCCGGCGGCGGAATGCGTGAGGCGGAAGGAGGCGATGGCCGCGAGACAGACGCGTACGTCGTCCACGCAGACGTCGGGGCGGACGACGCCGGCGGCGCGGGCGCGGTCGACGAGTCGGCGCAGCGCCCGAGCCTGCTCGCGGCGGTCGGCGGCGAAGGCGGCCGCCGCCGGGTGAGAGCCGAACAGAGCCTCGTTCAGCCCGCGGTCCCGCAGCCGGCGCTCCGCGAAGCGGCGGACGGTGCCACTGAGCGCACGCCACGCGTCGGGCTCTCCGAGGGCGGCCTGCATGTCCGCGCGGCACGCCGCGACGTGCTCGGCAAGCGCCGCGGTGACCAGGTCGGCACGTGAGGGGAAGTGCCGGTGGACCGTGGCGACGCCCAGGCCGGCGCGGCGGGCGATCTCCCGCATCGGCAGGTCGAGTCCTTCGGCGGCGAAGGCGGCGCGGGCGACCGCGACGATGCGCCGGCGGTTGTGTTCCGCGTCCGCCCGTGTTTTCCGAGTCACTGTGCTTGCCGTGCCTCTCGCTTGAACCTGATCCGGATCAGCTGCTCCACCTCCATGTCTACCGTGGGGCGACGCCCGGACGGCCCGGGCCGGAGAGGTGATCATGCGCGCAGTGACGTTCGACCGGTTCGGCCCCCCGGAGGTGCTCGGCGTCGGATCCGTGCCCGAGCCGCACGCGGGCCCGGGCGAGGTCCGGATCGCGGTCCGTACAGCCGGGGTGGCGCCGGTCGACCTCGCGCTGCGGGCCGGCGACTCGCCCTCGCGCGACAGCCTCGCCCTGCCCCACATCCCCGGGGTGGACGCGGCCGGGGTGATCGACGAGGTCGGTGCGGGCGTCATGGACCACGCGGTCGGCGACGAGGTGTTCGGCGCGGTCGACGTGGCCCGGCTGGGCGGGGCGAGCGCGCGGTTCGCCGTGCTCGCGTTCTGGGCGGCGAAGCCGGCCGGCTGGTCCTGGCAGGAAGCGGGCGCCGCGGCGACGGGTGTCGAGACGGCGACCCGGGCCCTGGATCTGCTCGGCATCGCCGACGGGCAGGACACGACACTGCTGATCGATGGTGCGTCGGGCGGCGTCGGGAGCATCGCTGTGCAGCTGGCGGTGGCGCGAGGGGCCCGCGTGCTCGGGACCGGCCGCCCCGGCAGCCACGACTTCCTCGCCTCTCTCGGCGCTACTCCGGTCGACTACGGACCCGGTCTGGCCGAACGGGTCCACGCACTCGGCATTCCCCGGATCGACCCCGCGCTCGACGTGGCCGGGGCGGGCTCGCTGGACGAACTCGTCGCCCTGGCCGGCGGCTCGGAGTCCGTGGTCACGCTCGCGGACTTCACGGGTCCCGCCCGCGGGGTGCGCCTCTCGCTCGGCCGGTACGGCGGCCAGCCGGACGGGTGCCACGGGCTGGAACGCGCCGCGGACCTGGCCGTACGGGGAGGGTTCCGCGTACCGGTCCAGGCGGTGTTCCCTGCCTGCCGTGCGGCCGAGGCGCACACGGCTGCGGCAGCGGGCCCGCGCCGCGGAAAGACGGTCCTCGACCTCACGGGACTCACGCCCCACATCTGACGCCGCTCACACGCGCCTCCGGGACCGCCTCGAACTGCGACCGGCCGAGACCGTGGTCCGCCGGCTCGACGGCAACGCCGCCGGGCGGATCCTTCAACAGGTCCCCTGCCTCGACGCCCCGGCCGTCGCAGACGCCGTCCGCGCTGCGACGGGCTTCACCGAGGTGCACCGCCACGGCGAACCCTGGCGCCCACGCCCCCCGCATCGGCAGCTTCCACACTGAGCAACTACTACGGTCCGGCATCAAGATCTGGTCAGCCCTCCACGGAGTGGCCAGTCGCACGCTCATCAGCGTGACCCTCCACATCCCCCGCCGACGCTACGACCAGGCGAAGACATATGGGCACAGCGCCCCGCCCCGGCAGCTCGAATGCCGGGGACGGGACGCTTGTGCATTACGGAGGCAGATCAGCCGAACCAGATGATGGCCAGGGCGGGCAGGCATGCGGCACCCTGTGCTGTGCGGGCAACGTTCCGTTCCCGCTGGGCACATGGGGACGCGATGGGGTGGAGAGACGCGGACCGGCCGGTGGCTCGAGCGGCTGCGATCGCCTGGCATGCGGTCAGGGCGGGGGAGCCGATCACGGTCCTGTCGCGGGAGAGCCGGAAGGGTACCCCGGGTACCGGGAGCACTCCGCCGAGCCCGACCTGACCCGCGCCCTGGGCGAAGGCGGGGTCGGCGTCCGGTCAGCGGGCGGCGAGGAACTCCAGCGTGTCGATCACACGGTTCGAGAAGCCCCACTCGTTGTCGTACCACGCGACCACCTTGACGTGGCGGCCGTCGACGCGGGTGAGGGCCGAGTCGAAGATCGACGAGGCGGGATTGCCCGTGATGTCGGACGATACGAGCGGGTCGTCCGAGTATTCGAGGACGCCGGCGAGCGGCCCCTCCGCTGCGGTGCGGTACGCCGCCAGCACGTCGTCGCGCGTCACGTCACGGGCGACGGTCGTGTTGAGTTCGACGATCGAGCCCACCGGCACCGGTACGCGGATCGAGTCGCCCGACAGCTTGCCGTCGAGGTTCGGCAGCACCAGGCCGATCGCCTTCGCGGCGCCGGTCGTGGTCGGTACGATGTTGACGCCGGCGGCCCGGGCGCGACGGGCGTCGCGGTGCGGACCGTCCTGGAGGTTCTGCTCCTGCGTGTAGGCGTGCACCGTCGTCATGAACCCGTGCTCGATGCCGGCGAGATCGTCGAGCACCTTGGCCAGCGGGGCGAGCGCGTTGGTGGTGCAGGAGGCGTTCGAGACGATCGTGTGCACGGCCGGGTCGTAGGCGTCGGTGTTGACCCCGAACGCGAGCGTGACGTCGGCGCCGTCCGACGGCGCGCTGACGAGTACCTTCCTCGCGCCCGCGTCGAGGTGGGCGCCGGCGGCCTTGGCCGAGGTGAAGCGGCCGGTGGCCTCCAGCACGATGTCGACGCCGAGTTCGGCCCACGGCAGCTGCGCCGGTTCGCGCTCGGCCAGCACCGTGATCCGACGGCCGTCGACGACGAGGGCGTCCCCGTCGACGGTGACCGGGCGCCCGAGCCGGCCGGCCGTGCTGTCGTAGGCGAGCAGCCGGGCGAGAGTGGCGGGCTCCGTCAGGTCGTTGACGGCGACGATCTCGAGGGCGCTGTCGCGCTCCAGCAGTGCGCGCAGCACATTGCGTCCGATGCGGCCGAATCCATTGATGGCGATGCGAGTCATGAGTGAGGTCCCTTCCCTTCGCCACCAGGGTCGCCCGCGGCTCGCGCCGCTGACAGTGGCGGGATCGCCACGGTTCAAAAGGATCCCGCCAGGCGGTGCCGGGTCGCGCCAGGCGGTGCCGGGTCGCGCCAGGCGGTGCCGGGTCCCGCCAGGTGGTGCCGGGGGGTGTCGGGCGGGTTACTCGCCCCGGGTGAAGGTGCGCCGGTACTCGCTCGGTGTGGTGCCGAGGATGCGTTGGAAGTGCAGGCGCAGGTTCGCACCGGTGCCGAGCCCGACGTCGGCGGCGATCTGTTCGACGCTGCGCTGCGAGCGCTCGAGCAGTTCGCGGGCCAGATCGATGCGGGCGCGCATCACCCACTGCATCGGCGTGTAGCCGGTCTCCTCGACGAAGCGCCGGGAGAAGGTGCGCGGCGACACCCCCGCCTGCCGCGCCAGTACGTCGAGGGTGAGGGGCTCGCCGAGCCGGTGCAGCGCCCACTCGCGGGTGGTGGCGAACCGCTCGCCGAGCGGCTCGGGGACGCTGCGCGGCACGTACTGGGCCTGGCCGCCGCTGCGGTAGGGGGCCGCGACCAGACGCCGGGCCGCGTGGTTGGACGCGGCCACGCCGAGGTCGCCGCGCAGGATGTGCAGGCACAGGTCGATGCCGGAGGCGGCGCCGGCCGAGGTGAGCACGCTGCCCTCGTCGACGAACAGCACGTTCTCGTCGACCCGGACGAGCGGATGCCGGGCCGCGAGTGCCCGCGTGTAGTGCCAGTGCGTCGTGGCGCGTCTGCCGTCGAGCAGGCCCGTGGCGGCCAGCGCGAAGGCGCCCGTCGAGATGGCGGCGAGCCGCCCGCCCCGGTCGTGGGCGGCGATCAGGGCGTCGACCACGGCCTGCGGCGGGTCGTCGCGGTCCGGGAACCGGTAACCGGGGACGAAGACGATGTCGGCCCACGCGAGCGCGTCGAGGCCGTGGGCGACGTAGTACGCGAGGCCGTCGCCGCCGGTCACGGGACCGGGTGTCGCCCCGCACACCCGCACCTCGTACGGCATGCTCGCGCGGGTCGTGAAGACCTGCGCGGGAATTCCGACATCGAGCGGCTTCGCCCCCTCGAGCACAAGGACGGCGACGCGATGCAGGCGGGACACTGGCACAGGGAGAGGTTACCGGGGCAAGGCTCCTGCCATGATTCGTGTCATGCGCACACGGATCACACAGGCCGGGACAGCCGACATCCGTCAGGTTCTCGCTGATCACCACCGGTACTGGGGAGACCGCGACCTCAGGTCCCTGCACCTTCCGGCGCTGGTGCAGGAGTTCGGTGAAACCTGTCTGGTCGCCCGAGCCGAGGACGGCATTCACGGGTACGTCATCGGGTTCGTCACCCCGACCGGCACCGGATACGTACACCTCATCGCCACTCGGGACGACGCCCGCGGCACCGGTCTCGGGCGCCGTCTGTATGCGGCGTTCGCCGACGCCGCTCACCACCACGGCGCGCTGCGACTGAAGGCGATCACGTCACTCGGAAACACGGGCTCGATCGCATTCCATCGCCGCCTCGGTTTCGACGCGAAGACCGTCGACGACTACAACGGTCCGGGCCAAGCCATGGTCGTCTTCGACCGCGTTCTGCCGTTCGACGCAGCGCAGCCCTGAGCGACCGGCCGTCCCCTCGCCGGCAATCGCTCCCCGGGCCCCGAGCTCTGAGTGCTGGCAGCACCGGTGGGAGCTTGGGGTGCTCTCCGGGATGAGGATGCGATGGCGCTGGCGAAGTCCGGGGGCGCTCCGGACAGGGCGACGCCCGGGCGGGGATTTCCTGTCCGGGCTTTGAGGCAGGCTCGGTGTCGGATGGTGCCGGCGCCGATGGGTGTCGTGCTCGTCGGGGACGCACAGCCAGGCTGTGCGGTCATGCGCGGTCAGCGGGGTCGGGACAGAGCACCGGCACCCGCTGGACGAGGTTGTTGGCGAACCCGCCTCGGTTCCACGGCTGTTCCAGTGGCTGGGTGCTCCCCGCCGCGTCGCGGGCACGGGTGCTCAGGACATGGTCGCCGGGGACGGCGGACCACGGGAAGGACCACCGGCGCCAGGCCCATCGGTGTCTGTGATCCGGTTCCAGCTCGGCCGGGTTCCACGTCGCGCCGCCGTCTGCGCTCACCTCCACCGACGTCACCGGGGCGCGCCCCGACCAGGCCCGTCCTTCCAGGAGGACCGGGCCGGGCGCGACCACCCGCGTCCTGGACATGAAGTCGGGGAAGCCCGGCGGGATCAGCAGTGCCCGGGGAGCGATGCGGGTGACCGGCTCGCCCGCCTCCTCGGGTACCTGCCTGACCCGGTAGGCCACGGATTGCTGGAAGCCGGTGAACGGTGTGTCGACGACCGTGATGTCCCGCAGCCACTTCACCTGGGCCATCCCGTACCAGCCGGGCACCACCAGGCGCAGCGGGCTGCCGTGCTGGGGCGGCAGAGGTTCGCCGTTCATCGCGTAGGCCACCAGGACCGTGGGCTCGTCGCCGACGGCGACGTCGAGGGGAAGACTGCGCCGGTAGTCCTGTTCGACACCGCGTTCCACGCCGTGGTCCGCCCCGGTGAACACGACGTCGACCACGTCGGACGCGACCCCGGCTTCGTCGAGGAGCAGCCGCAGCGGCACGCCCGTCCAGTCCGCCGTGCCGACGGCTTCGACCAGCCACGGCTGGCTCACCGGCCTCGGCGTCAGCAAGGCCCTGCCGTTGCCCGCGCACTCCATCGTCACGCGCGTGGTGACCGTGGGGTAGGCGCGCAGCTGCGACGGCGAGAGGCTGAGCGCGCGCCGTACGCGGCCGCTCACCGTCAGCCGCCAGGCGGATGCGTCCGGTACATGGGGGATGTCGTAGTGCGTCAGGAGGTAGTGAAGGCCCGGCGGGGTGACGTCGTGGCGCATGGCCTCCAGGGGCATGCCATGGTTCCGGGCGGCAAGAGCCAGTTCGTCCTGCCCCAGGCCCTCGCCGGGTGTGGCCAACCGGGCGGGAGCGCTCACGTCGCCGAGTCGACGCCCCATGCCCTGATTGTCCCCTTCCCGTGCCGTCCCTGCATCGGCGGCCGACACGCGCCCGCGCCGCGCCCGCGCGGAGACGTTCGGGCGTGGAACGTCGGACGGGGAACGTCGGGCGGGGAACGTCGGACGGAGAAGTTCGGCGGGGGAGAGGCCGGGGCGGGCGCGTGGTGGTCGGCGTCGGCGTCGACGTCGACCGAGCAGGCGGACCACCGACCGCTGACCGCTGACCGCTGACCACCGACCGCCGACCGCCGACCCGGTCGGCATCCTCCGTATGCCCTGCTCCACGAGACAGCGCCTCCGGCGTCCGAGAGTGTTTGGGGCATGCGCGATAACCAGCAGTACGAGCGGTACGTCGGCGGCAGTCCGGAGGCCGAGCGCCTGATCTTCGAGCGGCTCGCACGGGACCTGCTGCGAGTGCAGCTGAAGTCGATGAAGCGCAGCGGCTCCGCGGCCCTCCAGCGGACTTTTCACGCCAAGTCGGTCCTGGGCGTGGAGAACGCCGGACTGAGGTTCCGCGACGATCTTCCCGCCGAGTTGCGCACGGGTTTCGCCAGGCCCGGAGCCGAGTATCCGGTCACGGTCCGGCTGTCCAACGCCAGCGGTGTCCGTCAGCCCGACCACACGCCCGACCTGCGCGGTGCGGCGCTGCGCGTCGAAGTCGGTCCCGACGAGATCCACGATCTGCTGATGACGAGCTTCCCGGTCTCCCATGCGCGCAACGCGCGCGAGTTCGTCGTGTTCGCGAAGGCCATGGCAGGTGCGGACTCCCGGCTCCGCAAGGCGTTCGCGTTCTTCGTCGAGCTGCCCCTGGCCGTCGGCTGGTCCACGGCCACGCGCATGCGGCGCAACGTGTCCACGGCAGCCCGGCGCCCGGTGCGCAGCCTGGCACTGGAGACGTACTGGAGCCGCGGCGCCATCCTGTGGGGCGACGCCGGACCGGTGCGGTATCAGCTGCGCCCCGCCGCCGGAGCCCCAGCGGCCCCGGATCCGTCCCGCACGGACCCCGACTACCTGCGGCGTGAGCTCGCGCGCCGGCTGCGTCAGGCGGACGTCGTCTTCGACGTGTGTGTGCAGCGCTACGTGGACGGCAGGCGCACGCCCATCGAGGACGGCGCCGCCGAGTGGAAGGAGGAGGACGCCCCCGTCCTGCCGGTGGCGACCCTGACGATCCCGCGCCAGGACGTGGACACCGCCGTGGCGCGTGCCGTGGGCTCACGGATCGACCAGCTGGCGTTCAATCCGTGGAACACCACCGACGCCTTCCGCCCCCTGGGCAACCTCAACCGGGCACGCAAGGTCGCCTACGAAGCCGCCGGCGACCACCGGCTGGGCCACCGCTTCGTCACCCTCGAGCCGCGGCGCAACACACTGCTCGGACTCCCGCTGCGGGCCTTCTTCCGCGCCGTCAACCGCTTCGTCCCGTGGCACCGGCTGCCCACCCGGCCCGGCCTGCTCAACCTCATGGCCTTCCGGCAGACGCTGCGCCGCCGCAACCTCCTCGACACCGATCTCCACGAGGCCCCACCCGCGGCCCGGCCCGCACCGGTCCCGATCGACGAGGCCCTGCGGACCCGGCGCAGCTACGACGGCTCCTGGAACGACCTCTCGGCACCCGCGATGGGCGCCGTCGGCGCCACCTTCGGCCGCAACATGCCGCCGGTCCATCGACCGGACCTGTTCGACACGCCCAACCCGGTCACCGTCAGCAGGCAACTGCTGCACCGCGAGGGGTTCGTTCCAGCGACGTCGTTGAACGTCATCGCCGCCGCGTGGATCCAGTTCCAGGTGCACGACTGGGTCGACCATCAGCGTCACCCCGTCGGCGAGAAGTCGGTGGAGGTGCCGCTGCCCCCCGGCATGACCTGGCGCAACACCCCTGGCGGAGCGCCGGAGAAGGTGATGCGCTTCGCCGAGAACAAGGCCCTGTACCAGCCCGGCGGGGGGCAGCCGCCGACGTTCGCGAGCGCCGTCTCGCACTGGTGGGACGGCTCGGAGATCTACGGCAGCACCGAATCGGTCGCGAAGTCCCTGCGTGAGCCCGACGGCCGCGCCGAACTGCGGCTGGAGGAGGGACACCTCCCGCTCGGCAACGGCCTCCCGGTCACGGGCTTCCGCGACAGCTGGTGGCTCGGCCTGAGTGCGATGACGACGCTGTTCGCCCGTGAGCACAACGCCGTCTGCCGGGCGCTGCGTGACGAGTACCCGCACATGGACGAGGACCGCATCTACCACACGGCGCGACTTGTCGTCGCCGCGCTGATCGCCAAGATCCACACAGTCGAGTGGACACCGGCGATCCTCGCCACCAAGGCGATCGACATCGCCCTGAAGACCAACTGGCAGGGCCCGCCCAAGACCTGGCTCGACCAACTGGGCACCTGGCTCTTCGAGGCGCACGACCTCGGTGGGATTCCCCGCACCCTGCCCGATCACCACGGTGCGCCCTACTCCCTCACGGAGGAGTTCACCACCGTCTACCGGCTGCACCCGCTCCTCCCGGACGACTTCGAGATCGTCGACCACCGGTTCGGCCACCGGCTCGACACCCTGACGTTCAACGGTCTTCAGGGTGCCGCCGCGGAGCCGCTCATCCGCAAGACCGGTCTGGCGGACACGCTCTACTCCTTGGGAATCGCCCATCCCGGGGCGATCACCCTGAACAACTTCCCCCGTGCCCTCCAGGCGTTCGAGCGCGACGGAGAGGTGATCGACCTGTCGGTGGTCGACCTGGTGCGCACCCGGCGCCGCGGCGTCCCGCGCTACAACGACTTCCTGTCCGGCCTGCACAAGCCGCGCATCCGGCGGTTCGAAGACCTCTCCCACGACCCGGAGACGGTCGTCCGCCTGAAGGACGTGTACCGCTCGGTCGACGACATCGACACCATGGTGGGGCTCTTCGCCGAGAATCCCCCCACCGGCTTCGGATTCAGCGACACCGCCTTCCGCGTCTTCATCCTGATGGCCAGCCGTCGGCTGCAGAGCGACCGCTTCCTCACCGTCGACTTCAGGCCCGAGGTCTACACACCGCTGGGCATGGACTGGATCGAACGGGGCGGCATGACGAGCGTCATCCAGCGGCACTGCCCCGAGCTGGCGAGCCTCCTCCCGCGTACGGCCAGCGCCTTCGCGCCCTGGCGCGCTGTCCAGCCCGTGCGCAACCACGGCGACGCGGACCACGGCTGATCGGGGGAAGGACATGTCGGTACAGCAGAGAGCCGGGCACGCCGGCCTCGAGGACCTCCTGGCCCGGCCGCTCTGGGAGACCGTCTTCGCACGACGCACCCACCGGGTCAGCAAAGGCGCGTCCGTCCCCGCCAGGTCGATGAGCTACGACTCCCCGCACCGGCCGCAGCCCCTGGGAGAGCTGGAAGAGGCCGTGCTCATCGCCCTCACCGGCTGCTCCGGACTCAGCATGCCCGACCGGCCCTTCGAGGACCCGCGCGATCACCAGCCCATCATGGCCAAGCCGAACCTCAACATGGTGGGGCGTACGGCAGGCAGCCCCGACAACGCGCAGGGCACCCACTTCTTCATGATCAACGACAGTGGGACGTACTACCTGAGGAAGCTGCCCCCGTCTCCCCGGCCGGGATTCGATCCCGACACGCTGATCGAGCGGGCCGGCCAGGCGAAGGTACGGGTACTGGACCACCGCCTGGACGTCGCCGAGGGCATGCGCGACTTCCCCGCCTACCTCGACTCCAACCGCTTCCTGTCCAACCTCCGGGGCACCACGGTCTTCCTGCCGGTCGTCGACCTCTCCCACCAGTACATCAACGCGCTGATGTACCTGCTGACCCAGCCCGAGGGAGCCCGGCCCACCTTCGTCGACGACCGCAACTTCTACCGCCCGGCCGGGGTGCGGAAGTGGGTGCGCAACGGCTTCCTCAACCCCGACCTCAAGCTGCCGCTCGGCGCTCTGGGGCCGATGCGCACCCAGGTGGAAGCCGATCTGCTGCTGCAGAACATGATGCTGGTCGCGGACGCCATGGGACTCGGCGCCTGGATCCACGCGTCGATCAACCCTCAGATCATGCTGGGCGACCCGAAGTTCTCCCGCGCCTACGGACGCATGCTGGGCTTCGACTTCGTCACCCCGCGCTTCCGGCCCGCCGACATCCTGCGCTGGCAGGTGCCGCTGCCGAAGTACGCGGCCTTGCGCGCCCACCCGGTGGGACTGCGGGCCGGCGGCGAACACCTCATCAAGGGCGCCTGTCCCCCCAACTACCCGTCGATGGAGGCCGCCGTCGACGCGGTGGTGCGGAGCAAGTTCGGCAAGGGCGGCATCTACGAGGACAAGGAGGTCTTCAGCCGCATCTACAAGGACGGGTACGCACCCCGTTACCTCGAAGAGGCAGGCGAGTACGACCAACGGGTGATCGACTGCGCGCGGGACGTCTGCGTGTACGTCCACGCCACCCACGGGCGCTTCCCGGCACACACCGACGCCCTCCACGTACCCGGCATCTGGCTGCAGACGCACCACCTGGAATCCGAGTACTACGAGCGGTTCTTCCGCAGCGGCCTGACCGACGCCCACCGCGGCCACGCCGCGCGATGGGACCGGTAGCAGCCGCCCCCTCGCGAACCCCGCAAGCACGAACCGAAGGATGCGCCATGCAGGTCTACGAAGCCATCGTCAAGGGGCTGGAAGGCATCGGCGTGCGGGCCGCCTTCGGCGGTGCCGGGGAGAACGCCGCCGGCCTGATGCTGGCCCTGAAGCATTCCGGGCGGATCCGGCCGATCATCACGCGACACGAGCAGGCCGCGTCCTTCATGGCCTGCGGCTACGCCATGTACACCAACCGGCTGGGATTCTGCTTCGCGACCGCCGGCCCCGGTGCGTTCAACCTGTTCTCCGGGCTGGCCATGGCGATGTCCGACTCATACCCGGTCCTCGCCGTCTCCGGATACGCGTCGCGGACATGGCAGGGATGGGGATCGCTCAACGAGACCTCGGGCCTCAACCGCACGCCCGACTCGCAGGCGATGTTCGCGGCCACCACCAAGAAGTCCTTCCTGCTCACCGACATCGACGACACGTGCGACGTCCTCGAGGAAGCGGTCAACATCGCCTTCGAGGGCAGACCCGGGCCCGTGCACATCCATGTCCCCGAGGACCTCACCCACCGCGGTGTCGAGGTCACGAACTTCCGGCCCGTCCGGCTCGACGTCGCACCGGTGCTGCCCGATCCGGCGCGCGTGGAGGAGATCGCGTCGGTGCTGGCCGACGCGCTGGCGGAGCGGAAACGGATCGTGGCCCTCGTCGGCTTCGGCGCGGTCCGCAGCGGAGCGGGACCGCAGGTCAAGCGATTGATCGAGCGGTTCCAGATCCCTTTGCTCACCACGCTGGACGGCAAGGGCATCGTGTCCGAGGGGCACCCGCTCGCCGTGGGCGTCTTCGCGGACAGCGGCCACTCCAGTGCCTGGAAGGCGTTCCGTGAGGCCGACATCGTGCTGTGCATCGGGAACTCCCTCAACCAGCACGCGACGTTCAACTACCGCGAAGACCTCTTCAAGGACAAGCTGCTCATCCACGTGAACATCTCCGAGACGGAGTTCCGCAAGGCGTACCGGCCCGACCACGAGCTCCTCGGCGACGCCCGCCCGGCGGTGGAGGCCCTGGCCGACGCGCTGGAGAGGAAGGTGGTCGGCGACGTGCCGGCGGCCGATGTCGAGCGCCGGGACTACGAGGCCCGGCACATCACCCACCTGACCGGGAAGATCCACCCGGGCCGGCTCGCGCAGACGATCGGCCGGATGCTGCCGCCGCACGCCGTCCTGCTCGCGGACGCGGGCGCCCACCTGGCCTGGCTCGGCTACTACGTGGAGCTGGAGGAGGGACAGAACTTCCGCAAGGCCGGCTCCTTCGGGCCGATGGCCGGGCACGTCAACGGGGCCATCGGTCTGAAGGTCGCGCACCCGGAACGGACCGTCGTCGTCGGCTGCGGCGACGGGTGCTACTCCCTGTCCGGTTTCGAGCTGATGACCGCCGTCGAGAACGACATCCCCGTCATCTGGGTCATCTTCGACGACGAGGAGTTCAAGCTGATCAAACTCTTCCAGCTCGTGACCTACCGGGAGAGTGCCCTCGTCGAGTTCCGTAACCCGGACTTCGCGGCGTACGCGCGTGCGTGCGGCGCCGACGGCTACCGCGTCGAGACGCTCGACGAGTTCGAGGAAGCGTTCCGTGCGGCTCTCGCCTCCGGCCGGCCCACCGTCATCGATGCGAGGATCACCCGCTGGGCGGTCCCCCACTACAGCCCCTCACCCGACGGCGTGATCGACGCCCTCGTGGAAGCCGTCGAGAAACGCTTCCGCGACTGATCGACCGGGTCCCCGAGGCGGCGGCCGACGGCTCCGGCCGACGAGCCGCGGCCGGGGCGGCCGCCGTCCGTCCTGCTCGACCGGGCCGACCCTTGTCGCCCGGGGCCGGCGGTCAGTAGGTTCGGCCCACCGAAGTCGGAGCGGAGGGTTGCCTGGATGCTCACCTTGACCGCGATCGCCGATGACCCGCTCGTCCTGACGCGGCCCGTGAGCCTGGACGACGGTCCGGATGTCGTCTGCCGCCCGCTCACGCACGACGACGCGGATGCTCTGGCTGCCTTCCTCACGGGACTGTCCGCCGAATCGAGGCGACTGAGTACGTTCGACGGGTACGGCCTCGGGGCTGCCCGGGAACTCTGTGACGCGATCGCCCGTTACGACAAGCTCAGGCTGGTGCTCGACGAGGTGCCGTCCGGCAGGATCGTCGGCCTCCTGGAACTCAGCCTCGATCTGCACCCGTCGGACATCGCCCGCTATCGCAAGGCGGGCATCCACCCGGCGGCGACGGACTGCCGCTTCGGCCCGACCCTGGCCGACGACTATCAGGGGAAGGGGGTGGGGACACGGGTCTTCCCGCTCATCGCCGACGTCGCACGGCGCTTCGGCAAGAAGAGGATCATCCTGTGGGGTGGCGTCCTGGCCGACAACCCGCGCGCCATTCGCTACTACGAGAAGCAGGGCTTCCGAACCGTCGGCTCGTTCACCGGCGTCGACGGCGCGCGCTCACTCGACATGATCCTCGACCTGTGTCCGTCGCCGGGCCGGTGACGGCCCTCGCCCAGGGTTCCGTGGCACGCGCGCAGCCTTCGCCGGCACGGGACAGGGCTGCCGGGACCGCCGGTCGCAGTGGGCCCGGTGCGGTGCTCGCGCCGAGCCCGGGCGCACGCGGGAATCAGGTCTCCTCGTCGGCGCGGCCCTCTCCCACCATGTACCGCCAGACCAGGGAGTGAGCCAAGGTGATCAGGACGATCAGCATGAGTGCCTCGGTCTGGATGGGGCGCAGTCCGACGTGCCGGGCGAGTTCCGGGAAAGCGCCGACGACGGCGATCAGGGCGTAGAGCAGTGCGGCGGCGGCCTGCTGCCAGGTGATGAAGTGGTCGCCGCGTGAGCGGGCCAGCAGCCACAGGGTGCACACGCAGCCGATCACGGACAGGACGATGAAGGCCGTCCGCCAGATTCGCGGCTGCTCGGTGCCGCCGACCTGGGCGAACAGGCCCATCAGGGCGGGCAGCAGGAAGGACAGGTAGATCCCGCCGACGACACGGCGCAGGGCGGGGTCGCGCATCCAGTCGGTGTGGCTCTGGACGACGTTCCACCACAGGCCGACCAGGGCGAAGCAGGTGGTGGAGAAAAGGGCGTAAAAGGTGCTGACATCCATGAACGACGAGGATGGCAGCGCTCCGGGCCCCGGCGGGCGCCACACGCCCACGGAGCGTCCCCGCACCACCAGGGCACCACCCGACTGGGCACCGACGACACGGCCGGCGTCATCGACACCTCTTCATTCCCACGGAAGTGAAACCGCCCCGCCCCTCACCGCCGAATGCCCTTCACACAGCCCACCGAGGAAAATGTGCGGAAGGAAGCGTCATGACGTCTCGGACTTTTACCACCTGTGTCGGCATGGGCACGATCACCGCCCTGGTGTTCGCCTGCGCGGTCCCGGCGCTCGCCCAGCCCTCGCCCGCCGATACGGGAAAGGCGACGGTCAGCGTGCTGCACGCGGTGCCGGGGCTCACGGTCGACGTCTACGCGGGCGACCGGCAACTGGTGCCCGACTTCGAGCCCGGCACCCTGACCGAGCCCCGGCAACTGGACGCCGGTTCGTACGACATCAGGATCTTCGAGGACGGGCAGGGACCTGACGGCACCCCGGCCGTCCAGAAGAAGATCGACGTGCCCGCGGGGGCCGACGCGACGGTCGTGGCCCATCTCGCGGAGAACGGCACCCCGGCACTGGACGCCTTCGTCAACGACGTGTCGAAGGTCGAGGCGGGCAAGGCCCGGCTCACCGTCCGGCACGTCGCCGCGGCGCCCGCGGTCGACGTACGTGCCGACGGCACCCCGGTGTTCGAGGACCTGGCCAATCCGGACGAAGCCATGGCCGAGGTACCGGCCGGAACGGTCCGGGCCGACGTGGTGCCGGCCGGCACGGACACCGTCGTCATCGGCCCCGCCGACCTGGACCTCGCCGCAGGCACCAGCACGGTCGTCTACGCCTGGGGCAGCGCCGACGACAAGAGTCTCCGGCTGAAGACACAGACGTTCGACGAGTAGCCCGGCCGCCCCGGCCGGCGCGCCCGCGGAGCGGAGTGCCTGCCGGGACCCCGGGCGACAGCACCCGCGGTGGGGGCCGCCCCCCGGCGTGCGCGCGATGACGGATCGCGGGACCTGCCGGGGAACCGCATCGCGGGCGGCACGGGACCATCGACGGCCCCATGCGGGCTCAGTCAGGCGGGCCACAGGGGAACGGACATCCTCCACCTGTGCGTCGTCGTACCGCAGGAGAGGGCGTCGCGGGTCTTTTCGACGGTGGCGACCACGCAGACTGCGTGCACCAGGTCGGTGGTCCGTGGCTCGGGCTTCCACCGGGTGAGCAGGAGCACGTCCCGCGCGGCACCGGCGGACAGGGCCGTGGCGGCATCGGGGTGCCAGACCGCGGCCAGCGCATCATGGGCCAGGTCGCCCACGGCCCGGTCGACGGGAAGCCAGGCAGCCAGCGCCGGGTCGTCGGCGAGTGCGCGGATGAGCATCCCGTTGTGCCGTTCACGTTCGTAGGCGACGTCACGGCGGGCCTGCCGAGCCTCGGAGGAGGCCGGGTCGCCCCGGTCGATGCAGGCGAGCAGCCGGGCAATGGCGTCCACCGTGCGGTGGTACTGGCGGATCTGGGCGGCCCGGGGCCCGCGCCGTCCGGTGGACCACAGGACGACCAGCGCCACACCGCAGCCGGTCAGGGTCTCGACGACGCGGTCGGCGAACAGGTGGCCGACCGCCGGGTCGGGTGAGGAGGCGGTGTTCGCCATCATCGCCATCGCTGTCACCGCTACGACGGCGAGCGTGTACTGCCGGCTGAGCAACAGGTTCATCCCGTACACACCGATCAGCAGGATGACCACTTGCCCGGACCTGGTCGGGCCCAGGGACCAGACCCCGGCCACCACGAGGACCCCGAACAGGGTGCCGAGGACGCGGTGCAGGGCCCGTTCGAGGGCGAAGTCCCGGGCGGCGCCGGAGTGCAGTACGACGGCCGAGGACAGCACGGCCCAATACGGGTGCCCGATCCCCAGGAACTGGGCGACCAGCACAGCGGCCCCGGCGGACAGGGCGTTGCGGCCGGCGGTGAGGCGGGCCGGGGAGTGTCGGTCCAGGGCGTGCCCGAGCAGCCGGCGCGGTGCCGGTCGTCCGACGTGACTGTCTCGCGTCTCCTCGTATCCGGCGACGGTTCCGGGAAAGTGGTCGGCCACCAACCGGTGGGCCAGTCTCGACTCGATGTGCAGCAGGTCGTCGACGAGCGCGCGGTGCGCGGCGTTGCGGGCGTGCGCGGCGCGGAGCATGCCCCAGGCCCGGTGGACGGCACCGGTGGCGTGGTCGCGGGCGGTGAGCAGGGGCTCGTCGGTCTGGCCGTCGGGGCGCCCGGGCATTCTGGTGCCGTCTGGGTGCGCGGGCATCCGGGCGTAGGTGTCGACGGCGTCCCGGGCGGCAGCCACCGCGCTCCGCTCGGGGTGGCGTGGACGCACCGCCAGGTCGGCGAAGCTGAGCAGGCCGGTCAAGAGGGCGGAGCAGAAGGTGACAAGAACGATCTGCCATGCGTTGTCGGTGTGGCTGCCCAGATAGGCGCCCAGGGCGCAGGCGAAGAACGTGTTCAGCGGCCCGGGCCCTGGCCCGACCACGAAGGCGTAGTACAGGGTGACGGCCACCAGGGTGACGACGGCCAGGGTCGGGGCCATCAGCCAGGGCAGGGGCGAGATCAGTACTCCGAGCGCCATCGAGCCGGGCAGGACGCAGGCCACGACCGAGAAGGTGCGGATGCGGGAGCGGAGCGGCCGGCCGGTGTTCCACAGGGCGATCAGGGATCCGAACAGGGCCATCGGACCCACGTCCAGGCCCGCGATCGCGGTGATCACCAGGACGGGGACGGCCATCACCAGCGAGGTGTACAGGGCCGTACGCCACTGCCCCGGAGCCGGTGTGCAACGGAGGAAGGTGACGATGCGGGCGCGTGTCCCGCTGGTGGCCTGGGCCGAGCCGGGCGGCATGGGGGAGGGGTCTCCTTCGGGTTGCTGTCGGGTGCCGGCCACCGCGGGTACGACGTCGGGCGCCTCGCGCGTCAGGTGGCCGACGGGCGCAGGAGCCCGGCGGCCCCGCGCAGGGCCGCGGCGTGCCGGGCACGCTCCAGACCGCCGCCCCGGTCCGCGGGCATGGACGCCATCAGGGCCAGCCGGTCCCGCCAGCTGTTGCCGGTCAACGGCACGGCGACGGCGTTCATGCCCTGCACCGACTCGCCGACGCTGTCGGCATGGCCGAGTGTGCGGATACGGGCCAGTTCGGAGAGCAGGGCCGTACGGGAGACCACGGTGTGCTCGGTGACGCCGGTCAGCCGCTCACGCGGGTAGAGGGCGCAGACCTGTTCGGTCGTCAGCTGTGCGAGCAGCACCTTGCCGGCCGACGTGGCGTGCGCGGGGTGGGCGCGGCCGATCTCCAGGACCGCGCGCACCGGGTGGGGCGACTCCCGGCCGTCGGTGATGATGACCTGGTCGCCGATCAGAGCGGCGGTGCTGATGGTCTCACCGGTGGCGGTGGCGGCCGCGTCCAGGACCGCCTGGAGGCGGGTCCTGGTCTCGGGGTCGTAGCCGGCCGGCCGGCCGAGCGTGACCAGTTCGGGCCCCGCCGAGTAGCCGCGTCCCGAGGCGTCACGGGCAGCGAAGCCGCGGGCCTCCAGGGTGCTGAGCACCCGGTGCGCGGTGGAGCGGGCCACGGCCAGTTCCCTGGCGGCCTCGGTGACCGAGAGGGTGTCATGGGTGAGGAACAGCCGCATCATGCGCAGTCCGGTGTCCAGTGACTCGATGACGTAGCTCTTGGTGTCGGCCACGGTGTCCTCTCGGTGGGCTGCGGGTGCCGGGTGCCGCCGGGTCGGTGTGGCGGCACCCGGCACCCATGATCCAGGGCCGGTCACACGGCGGTGTAACCACCGTCCACCACCAGCTCGGTGCCGGTGACGAAGCGGGACTCGTCCGAAGCCAGGTAGAGGACGCCGTACGCGATGTCCTCGGGGGTGCCGCGGTGGCCGACCGGGGTGCTGTCCAGCATCCGCTGGGCGTAGGCGGCGGCCTCGGGCGACGGGTCGGCGGAGAGCGACTTGCTCAACTCGGTCTCGATCGAGCCGGGGTGGACGGAGTTCACCCGGATGCTTGCCTTGGCGTAGGTGGCGGCGTCCGCCTTGGTCATCAGCCTGACCGCGCCCTTGGCCGCGTGGTAGAGCGGGATACGGGCGCCGCCGACCAGCCCGTAGATCGACGACATGTTGATGATGCTGCCGCCGCCCTGCCCCAGCATGTGCCGCACGGCGTGCTTGGTGCACAGCCAGACGCCCTTGACGTCGACGGCGAAGAGGAGGTCGTACTCCTTCTCCTCCACCTCGTGGGAGGGCTTGATCGGGCCGGGCACACCAGCGTTGTTGACCAGAACGTCGATCCGGCCATAGGTGGCGGCGATGTCGTCGAACGCGACGCGCACCGACTTCTCATCGGTCACGTCGACTTGCCGGTAACCGGCGGTGCCGCCCCCGGCGGTCGCGGGAACGCCGTCGGCGGGGGCGAGGTCGGCCACCACGACGGTGGCTCCTTCCGCGGTGAGGACCTTGCCGATCTCGGCACCGATGCCGCGCGCCCCTCCGGTGATGACGGCGACCTTGCCCTGTACGCGTCCGTCTGCCATGGCCGTGCTCCTTCATGTGCTCCTGAGCCTCGCACTCATCCTGAGATCGTCCCGCTCTGCGGGACATTAAACAAGGTGATGTGTAAGAGACTGCTGGCTGAAATCCTGTTTTCAGCTTACACCTCGACGTCGCGAGCCCCTCCGTATCGACGCTTGTCCTCTCTAGAGGGACAAAAGCTTTCCCGTCGTGGTCGGAGCCTCATCCGGTCCAGGCCCTCGCTCTCAACCGGACGGACTGCGGGCCGACGCCGTGCGCCCGTCCTGGGCCGACACTCCGCCGGGCCGGCTGGGCACCCCGGGGGACGTCACCGAGGCCGTGCTGTTCCCATGGGACCGGACCCGTGCGGGCTACATCACCGGACAGACGCTGTCCGTGGACGGCGGCTTCACCCGGTCCGGCTGACCGGGGTGGACGAGGCGGAAAGTATTTCCATTGGACGGAATCGCTGTATCGCGGACCGTGTGACTGAGGACACGCTCGTCCTCCGTCGCATGCGAACCCCACAGGAACTCTCTCCGCGAGCCGCGTTCGGAGGATCCATGTCCGCTCACTTCCCGTCCCCGACGGCCGCCCGCCCGGCCGTCCTTCCCGCCGCCCCGCAGGTCCAGCCCAGGAAGGCCGCGCTCGCCGCGTTCCTGGGCAGCATGCTGGAGTACTACGACTTCTTCATCTACGGATCGGCCGCCGCCCTGGTCTTCCCGACACTGTTCTTCCCCGCCGGCGACCAGACGGTCGGCACGGTCTCCGCCCTCGCCACCTTCGGCGTGGGCTACGCCGCACGTCCCCTCGGCGGCATCGTCCTCGGCCACTTCGGCGACAAGGTGGGCCGCAAGAAGGTCATGGTCTTCACGCTGCTGCTGATGGGCCTCTCCAGCCTCGTCGTCGGCCTGCTGCCCACCTACGAGCAGGTGGGCATCGCCGCACCGGTCCTGCTGGTGCTCGCCCGCCTCGGCCAGGGCATCTCCGCGGGCGGGGAGGCGGCGGGCGCCAGCACCCTGACCCTGGAACACTCTCCCGAGGGACGCCGGGGCTTCTTCACCAGCTTCGCCATGTCCGGCACGATGGCCGGCATCCTGCTGGCCGGCTTCGTGTTCATCCCGGTGGCGGCCCTGCCGGAAGCCCAGCTGCTGTCCTGGGGCTGGCGGCTGCCCTTCTGGCTGAGCATCGTCATGATCGTACTGGCGTACCTCGTCCGCCGGCGTCTGGACGAGACACCGGCCTTCGAGGCGGTGGCGGCCGGGGAGCAGGCCCCGCCGCTCCCCCTGGCACATCTCTTCCGCACCCAGTGGGCGGACGTCCTCAAGGTCATGTTCGCCTCGCTCTTCGCGGTGTTCCAGACCGTTTTCATGGTGTTCGGCCTGGCCTACGCCACCTCCGACGCGGTCGGTCTGGAGCGGTCGGCCATGCTGTGGGTGTCGGTGGCGGCGAACGCGGTGGCGGTGGTGGCGGTGCCCGCCTCGGCGGCGCTCTCGGACCGCGTCGGCCGCCGGCCGGTATGGATCACGGCCGCCCTGAGCTGCGCCGCCCTGGTCTGGGCGTACTTCTGGGCGCTGTCCACCGGCAGCCTGCCGTTGATCGTCCTGGTGGCCGTGCTGCTCAACGGCGTCGCCTACTCGGGCATGAACGGCCTGTGGCCCGCGTACTTCTCCGAGCTCTTCGCCGCGCGGGTGCGCTACTCCGGGTTCGCCACCGGCAGCCAGTTCGGCTTCCTGCTCGCCGGGTTCGCCCCGGCCATCGGCTTCGCGATCATGGGGGACGGCGTCACCGGCTGGGTGCCGGTCGCGGCCTTCGCCGCCGTCTGCGGCGTGGTCTCGGCGATCGCCGTCCTGACGGCCCGCGAGACCCACAGGGTCCCCCTGCCCGAGCTGGGCAAGCCGCTGCCCCGCCGCTGAACGGCTCGCACCTGCGCTCACCCACGGAACGAAGGAACCGCCATGCCGGTCTACACCGTCACCTACACCTACACCGACGACAGCGCCGGTCGCGACCGGCACCGCCCCGCCCACAAGGAGTACCTGGCCGGGCTCGGTGACCGGGGCGTCAACCTCTGCTCCGGGCCGTTCGGCTCCCAGGAGGCCCCCGGTGCCCTGCTGCTGATCAGGGCCGACAGCAAGGAGGAAGCCGTCCGGTACACCGAGGACGATCCCTTCCGGCGACATGGGCTGGTCGGCGCCGTCGCCGCCCGGGAGTGGCTCCCCATGCTGGGACGGCTGGCCGCCGAGATCTAGCCAGGGCCCGTCCGGCGGCGTCACGCCGCGGACGCGGGGTCCCGCACCCCCCGTTCGCGGCGTCGCCGGCACGCGCCGGCGCTCCGGGCGGCCCGGCGTCCCGCGGCGGCCCTCGGCACACTGGTGCGCCCACGAGACGTATGCCAGTCTGGAACGGAAGGTGACCGTACATGGCCAGGTCCAGCGCCGGTGAGTCGGTGCTCAGCCGCGCGATGCGCGTCCTGCGGCTGTTCACGGCCGACTCGCCCGCGCTCACCGTGTCGGAGATCGCCCGCCGGGCCGACCTCCCCATCGCGACCGCCCACCGCATCGTGGGCGAGCTGGTCGCTCTCGGAGCCCTCGACCGGGCCGAGGGCAAGCAGGTGCGCATGGGCTACCAGCTCTGGGAACTGGCATCCCGCTCCTCCCGGGTCCTCGATCTGCGCGAGGTCGCGATGCCGTTCATGGAGGACCTCCAGGCGGTGGTACGGCACCACACGCAGATCGGTGTGCTGGAGGGCACCGACGTGCTGTACCTGGAACGGCTCTCCGCCCGGGGCGCGGTGCGGAACATCACCAGGATCGCCGGCCGGCTGCCGATCCACGCGACCTCGGCCGGCCTGGTGCTGCTCGCCCACAGTCCGCTCGAACTTCAGGAGGAGGTCCTGTCACGGCCGCTGCGGCCGTACACGGCCCGGACGGTCACCGACCCGGCGCGGCTCCGCTCGCTGCTGGCGCAGATCCGCCGCGAGGGATTCGTGGTCGCGACCCAGATGATCAGTGAGGCGGGCACCGGCGTCGCGGCCCCCGTCCGGGACGCCGGCGGCGAGGTGGTGGCGGCCCTGTCCGTCGTCATCCCGGCCTCCGACCCGAGCCCCCACACCCTGGTGCCGGCGCTGCTCGCGGCCGGTCGCGGCATCTCCCGCGCCCTGGGCGCTCCCACCGCCGACGAGGACCTGCTGCGCAGCCACGGCCCCCGGCTGCCGGGCAACAGATGACGACGGTTCTCCCATTGAGCGGAAAGCGTGTTGTGGACGCCCCCGCCCGCGCTGCACGCTGGTCGCACCGCTGGAAGGACCCCGCAGGGACCGACGGCAGGGACCGACGGCCGGGCCCCGGACCGGAGGCCGGCGATCCGCTCCGTGCCGGCCTGTGCGTCCGCCGCCGAGCCAGCTGACTCCTGGTCGCCATGAGTGTCGGCGAGCGTGTCCTCCAGGAGGGCGGCCGCCACGAGGGCATCGAATCCCGTCAGGGTGGGGAGAGCCGGCGCGTCGACCTCCCGTCGTGCACCGCCCGTTGCGGCTGCCTCTGCTCCCCGCATTCGGCGCTCAAGGACCTGATCACCCTTCAGCTCACGGTGGTTTGTACCTCCGTGACACCACCGACCATCTGACCGAACCGCATTCAGAGCCGCGAAAGTTGGACATCATGAGCGACACGACCTACCAGTGCGACGTGCTCGTCATCGGTTCCGGCGCCGCCGGGATCTCCGCCGCCCTCAAGGCGAAACAGCAAGGCCTCGATGTCCTGGTCGTCGACAAGGAGCCGTACTTGGGCGGCACCACAGCCATCTCCGGTGGCTGGCTGTGGGTGCCCGGCAACAAGCAGGGCGTCGCCGAGGGCGACACCCGCGAGGAGGTCGAGACCTACATCAAGGCACTCGCCGGCGACTCCTACGACCCGGCCGCGGTGAAGACGTTCCTCGACCTGGTGCCGGAGGCACTGGACTTCTTCGAGAGCGACGCCGATGTCGCGTTCCACTACCCGGAGATGGCGCCCGACTACCGGATGGACGCCCCCGGTGCCCGCAAGTCCGGCCGGGCCCTGACGGTGAAGAAGGCCAGCGGCCGGATGCTGAAACGGGACAGGCTGCGCGTCCAGCCCTACCTGTACACGTACACCGTGTTCGGCTACATGCCGGAGATCGGCCCCGACATCGCCACGTTCATCAAGGCCAACCGCTCCCTCAAGGCGTTCCTCTACGTCGGCAACCGGTTGGTCAGGACGTGGGCGGAGCGCGTCCTCTTCCGTCGCGCCTTCACCCGCACCAACGGCAACGCGCTGATGACCCGCATGCTGGCGAGCGCCGGGGCCATGGGCATCCCGATGTGGACCGGCACCAAGGTCACCGAGGTCCTCAAGGGCGCCGACGGTGTGGTGAACGGCGCGCTGATCACCGGAACGCACTCCGGCACGGTCCGGGCCAGGCACGGCGTGGTCATCGCGGCCGGCGGCTTCTCCGGCAACACCGGGCTGCGTACCAAGGCGTTCGGGCACGACCCGCGCGGGGACAACCACTTCACGCCCACCATCGGCCACCAGGGCGACAGTTATTTCCTGGCCGAACGGCACGGCGGGGTTCTCGACACCCGACCGCACCAGCCCGCGTCCTGGGGCCCGGTCACCGTCTGGAAGAACCTGCGCGGACAGGACCAGATCTTCCCCCACCTGCGCGCGTTCGGCCTGCCCGGACTGATCGCGGTCAACCGCAGGGGCGAGCGGTTCGCGAACGAGTCGTACTCCTACCACGATTTCGGCGTCGAGATGATCAAGGAGAACGCGGACGAGCGGGACACCTACGGCTGGATCATCGCGGACAAGAAGGCCATGCACACCTACGGCATCGGCTACGCCAAGCCCTGGCCGCTGCCCACCTGGTACTACAAGAAGGTCGGTTACCTCGTCGAAGGCTCGTCCGTGGAGGACCTGGCCGCAAGGATCGGTGTGCCGGCGGCCGGCCTCAGGCGCACCCTGGACGAGTTCAACGCCGACGCCGCCCTGGGCCGGGACCTGAGGTTCCACCGCGGCTCGAACTGGTTCCACCACTTCAAGGGGGACATGGAGCACAAGCCCAACCCCAACCTCGCCCCCATCGACAGGGCGCCGTACTACGCCGTGCAGATCCAGATGGGTGACCTGGGCACCTACGCGGGACTCGCGGTGAACGACCGCAGCGAAGTCGTCGACTCCGCAGGTGCGGCGGTGCCGGGCCTGTACGCCGTCGGTACGGCCGCCGTCAGTGTCTTCGGCGGCGGATACCCGGGCTACGGATCCAACATCGGTCCCGCGATGGTCTTCGGCTACCAGGTCGGCCGGGACATCGCCGCCCACGCCGCGGAGCGCGCGAGCGGACCGCGGAGGAGCGGAAGCCGGAGCGGAGGGCGCTGAGACACCCTGGGCCGGTCCCCGGCCGCGCCACGTCGCCACCGGAAGTCCGGCCCTGTCTCCCGTCCCGCCCGGTTCGTCGGCCGCGGCACCAGGCCGGCCGGGCATGCCGGATCCGGACACCCGACTCCTGTTCGCTCACGGATCGGGTGGCGTCGGTGACGCGCAGGCGTTGCCGGAGAACGCCCGGTCGGACACCGTTCACAGCGGCGCTGCGAGCCGCCCGGAATGGGTGGCGAGGGGTTGTTCGGCCCAGATGGTCTTTCCGTGCCGGCCGTAGCGGCTGCCCCAGCGGGTGGTGAGCTGGGCGACGAGGAACAGGCCGCGCCCTCCCTCGTCGCTCCAACGGGCCCGGCGCAGCCGGGGCTGGGTGTTGCTGGGGTCGGTGACCTCGCAGACCAGCACGCTTTCGCGGATCAGCCGCAGGCTGACCGGACCGCCGGCGTAGCGGACGGCGTTGGTGACCAGTTCGCTGACGATCAGCTCGGTGGTGAAGGCCAGCTCGTCGAGCCCCCAGGCGGTCAGCTGGCGGGTGACGGCCTCCCGGGCGCCGGCGACGACCGCTGGGTCGGCGGGGAACTCCCAGCTCGCGGTGGAGTCCGCGGGGAGCGCGCTGGTGCGGGCCAGGAGCAGGGCGACGTCGTCGTGGCGTGGGTGTTCTTCGAGTCCCGTGAGAAGAGTGCGGCCGATGGTGCTCAGGTCGCGTTCGGGACCGGAGAGTGTGGCGAGGCTGTCGGTCAGCCACCGTAGGCCGGCGTCGACGTCGTGGGTGTCGCGATAGAGGAGGCCGTCGGTGTAAAGGGCGAGGACATTGCCGGGATCCAGGTCGATGACGGCGGTCTCGAACGGCATGCCGCCCACGCCCAGGGGCGGGCCGGGCGAGACGTCGACGACCTGGATCGTGCGGTCAGGACGGACCACGACAGGCGGTGGGTGCCCGGCGGTGGCCATGGCGCAGTGGCGGGTGACCGGGTCGTAGACGGCGTACAGACACGTGGCGCCGATGGCGTCCCCGTGGGGCTGCCCCTCGGCCGCGAGGCTCTGGACCAGATCGTCGAGGTGGGTGAGGAGCTCGGTGGGATCGAGCTCGAGGTCGGCCAGGGTCCGGATCGCGGTGCGCAGCCGGCCCATGGTGGCGGTGGCGTGCAGGCCGTGGCCGGCGACGTCCCCGACGACGAGGGCGACCCGCAGGGAGGGGAGAGCGATGACGTCGAACCAGTCGCCACGGATCTCGGCGCCGCCGCCGGCGGGCCGGTAGAACCCGACGGTCTGCACCGCGGCGGTGCTGGTGGTGGCCGCGGGGAGCAGACGTTGTTGCAGGGCGACGGCCGCGCGGTGCTCGCGGGTGTAGCGGCGGGCGTTGTCCACGCTCAGTGCGGCCCTGGACGCGATCTCGGTCAGCAGCTCGGCATCCTCCTGGTCGAAGGCGTCGGTCCGCTCGGCGCGCCAGACCGCCACCACGCCGAGTACCAGACCGCGCGCGAACAACGGTGCCAGTGCCAGCGAATGCCCGCCCTGGGGGACGAACAGCTCGAGCAGCCGTGGGTCGCGGACCTGGGTGATGAACTGTTCGCGGCCGATCACCGTGGCCTTGCCGTGCTGAAGTCTGCGCAGGGTGGGCGTGTCCGACAGTCGGGGGACCGGTGCGCCGGGCTGGAGAAGTCCGGCGGGCCAGGTGCCGGTGGCCGATGCCACGGCGGCCCGGCGCCAGTCCTGGCTCCCGGTGGCGAGCGCCGCGGGGGGTTCGTCTCCCTCGAATACGGCCTCGGCGAGCTCCACCCATGCCACGTCCCCGAAAGCGGGCACGAGAACGTCCACCAGGTCCTGCGCGGTGCCCTCCACGTCCAGCGTGGTGCCGATGCGCCCACCGGCCTTGGTCAGCAGCTCCAGCCGCCGGCGGGCCCGATATCCGTCGGTCACGTCGACGTACGTCTGGCACATGCCCAGGAGACGGCCGGCCGGGTCGGTCAGCCGGAAGGAGGAGCCGGAGGCCACGCGCTCGCGGCCCGGATCCGACGCGAGGCGGCCGCGCACCTGGAAGTCGAGCACCGGCTCGCCGGTGTCACGCACATGGCGCAGCACGCGCTCGATGGTCTCGACGTCGAAGTCCGGTTCTCTCTCGCCGATGCGGCGGCCGATGAGCCGCTCGGCGGGAACGGCGACCAACCGCGCTGTCGCGGCGTTCACCCAGCGATACCGCAGCTCGCCGTCCATGACGGTGATCGAGATGGGGGACTGTGCGAACAGTGCCTGGAGGATCGCCCGGTCGACTTCCTCCCGCTCCACCTGCCAGGCGTCGGCGGCGCTGATCGACCAGCCGGCCCGACCCTCCCGGCCCAGCAGCGGGCGCACGTACAGCGCGACCCGCAGCTCGTGCCCGTCGCGATGCCTCAAGGCCAGCACGCCGTCCCAGCCACCGGCGGCTCCCTGTCGCTCGCCGGAGGCCGCCACCGCATCCCAGTGCTTCCGGACGGCCAGCAGATCCACTGCGGGCGTGCCACAGACGTCTCCCGCCGGATATCCGAGCAGCGCCTCCGCCTGCGGGCTCCACAGGGAGATCCTGCCGGTGCCGTCCACCACCGCCGTGGCCGGGTGCGGTCCCCACAGCCGGCTTTCCGCTCCTGCGCCGAGGCCTCCGGCTCCGGGTCCGCTCATCGGTATCAGCCCATTCCGTGGCGCCGCCCTACCTGCCCATGATATTGACACAGGCGACGCCGTCTGCTCGGAACGCGGCCGGGAGCGGGCCGAGCTCGCCCGCTCCCGGGGCACCGCAGGGGATTTCCCTGTGCGGAACACTGGGCGACCTACCATTCCTCTATGAGGAACTCTCGGGAACAGACAGACACCTCGAACGACACGGAAGCGGGCCCGGTCGCCCCCGCTTCGACCGACTCGGCCGCCGGCGTGCCGAAGACTTCCGGTGCGGGGCACGGCACCGGCCTGGAATCCGTCGAGAACGCCCTGACGCTGCTGCTCCTGCTCCGGGAGAACGGCCGCCTCCGGCTCAGTGACGCCGCCGACCGACTCGGCGTCGCCCGCTCCACCGCGCACCGGCTGCTCGCCACCCTGCGCGGCCGCGGTTTCGCGGTCCAGGGTGCCGACAAGGCGTACCGGCCGGGGCCCGCCCTCTACCGCCTCGGCATGTCGCAGCACTCCGAGTACGAACTCGTCGAGACCGCCCGGCCCCACATGCTGTGGCTCAACGGCAAGCTGGGCGAAACCGTGCACCTCGTGGTGCGCTCCGGGGCTGAGGCGCGCTTCCTGCGCAGCATCGAAGGCACGCACGCACTGCGCGTCGGCAGCCGCGCGGGTGCCGTTCTGCCCGCGCATCTCGCCTCGGGCGGCAAGGCACTGCTCGCCGACCTGAACGTGGCCGAACTCGCCGAGATCTACGGGGCGAAGGGCGGCCAGGGCGAGGAGACGGACCCCGAGGCGCTGCACCGGCGGCTCGCCGCGGTACGCCGCCGGGGCTACGCGATCAACATCGGTGACACCGAGCGGGGTCTCTCGGCGGTGGGCGCCGCCGTCCGCGAGCCCGGTGGGCGCGCCGTCGCCGCGCTCACGGTGTCGGCGCCCTCCCTGCGCTTCACCCGGACGCGCCTGGACGAGGCGGCGGTGGTGCTGCTGGAGGCGGTACGGCGCATGGAGGCCGCCCTGTGACGCCGGACGCCGGGTGGGCATAGTTCCGCTCTGCGGAACCGGAGGCCCTGACTTGTTGCTCTCTGCGTAACCGCGCTGGTTCCATCCCGGTCATCGACAGGTCGCCCGCGCGACGCCGGAGGGACACCGGGGGTGCGCGCCGCGTCCTGACGATCCTTCTGCCTCCCCCGACAGGATGTGGCCGCATGACCATCGACGCTCAGGCTCCCGCCACCCACTCCTCCACCCCTTCGCGCGCACCGGCGCCGGCCTGGGCGGTCGTCGCCCTGTGCACGGCGGCGATCACCGTGGAGGGCTTCGACCTCATCGTCTACGGCGTGGCGCTGCCCGCGATGCTCGGCGACGACGCACTGGGACTCGACACGTCCCTCGCAGGCACCCTCGGCAGCCTGGCCTACGCGGGCATGCTCATCGGCGCGCTGGTCTGCGGTACGCTCGCCGACCGGCTCGGCAGGCGCCGCCTGCTGGTGGCCGCGGGCACCGTCTTCACCGTGTTCACGGTGGCGTGCGCGCTCGCCGCGGAGCCCTGGCAGTTCGGCCTGTTCCGGCTGCTCGCCGGCGCCGGCATGGGCGGTGTGATGCCCTCCTGTGTCGCGCTGAGCAAGGAATACGCGCCGCGTGGCCGTTCCGCGCTGGTGGCGACCATGGTGCTCGCCGGCATCCCCGTCGGCGGTGTCCTGTCCGCGCTGACCGCCACCACGTGGGGGGAGACCCTGGGCTGGCGCGGTCTCTTCGCCGTGGGCGGCGCCCTGTCGCTGCTCGTGGTCGCCGCCGCGTATTTCCTGTTGCCGGATTCCCGGCCGCTTCCCGCCGCCGCGGCCGTCGACGAGGAGGCCGGCGGCGGGCGGCGCGACAGCGAGGCGGCCGGTGTCCGGACCGTGCTCTCCGGCACGTACGCCCGGTACACGGTCCTGTTCACCGTGACCAACTTCGCGGTGCTGCTCGCCTGGTACGGGCTGAACACATGGCTCACCCAGCTGATGCGCGAGATGGACTATCCGCTCGGCTCGGCCCTGCGCTTCACCCTGGTCCTCAACCTCGGTGCCGTCGTCGGCTCGTTCGCGCTCGCGCTCCTTGCCGACCGGATCGGACCGCGACCGGTCACCGCCGGCAGCGCCGTGCTCGCCGCGGTCGCCGTGCTGGGCCTGTCGCAGGGCGGCGGCACGGCCGTGATCCTCGGCGTCACCGCCCTCGCCGGTGTCGGCGCCCAGTCGGCGCTGACGATGCTCAACGACTGGGTCGCGTCCAGCTATCCGGCCTCGGCCCGTGCCACGGCGCTGGGCTGTGTCTCCGGCTTCGGGCGTGGCGGTGCGATCGTGGCACCGTTGCTGGGAGGCTGGATCCTGGACGCCGCGATGGGCCCCACCACCGTGTTCTACGTGTTCGCCGCGGCCGCGCTCGTGTGCGCCGGGGCGCTGCTGGCGATCCCGGCGCGGCGGGGCTGACGCTCCGACGAACGTCCGGGGGCGCGGCGGGACTGCTCGCCGGAGGGACCGGAGGGCGCCCCGGCACGGCATCGGCGCCCTCGACCGGGGCGGGCTCAGAAGGCGTACCGGACGTGCAGCCAGGGCGCGTGGAGGCGGATCAGGGCACGGAGGGCGTCGACCGCCTCGGCCTTGACCTCGTTGCGGTAGCGGACGTTGAGGGCGCCGTTCTCGGAGCGCTTGGCCTGCTGGAGTTCCGGCCGCCACAGGACCTCCTCGGCGCGCGGGTGCCAGCCGAGGTTGACCTCGTGCAGCTCCCGGTTGTGCGTGAGCATGATCACCTCGGCGGCGGCCTGACGCTTCACCCGTGACGGCAGGACGTCGTCGAGGTGCCTTAGCAGCTCGGCCCAGGCGTCCTGCCAGCCGGGGCGGACTACCACGGGGGAGAGGTTGAAGTGCACCTCGTAGCCGGCGTCCAGGAAGTCCGCGGCGGCGGCGATGCGCTCGGCGACGGACGAGGTGCGCACGTCCAGCAGCCGGGAGTCGTCCGGCGGCATCAGCGAGAAGCGGATCCGGGTCCGGCCGCGCGGGTCGAGGCGGAGCAGGTCGGGGTTGACGAACTTGGTGGCGAACGACGCCTTCGCGGTCGGCCACTGCCGGAAGGCGTGCACGAGATCCGCGGTGTTGTCGCAGATCAGCGCGTCCACCGAGCAGTCGCCGTTCTCGCCGATGTCGTACACCCAGGACTCGGCGTCGCACTGGTTCGGCTCGGGCTTGCGGCCCTGCCGCGCGATGTGCCGGGCCAGGTGGGCGACGATCCGCTCGACGTTGGTGAAGACGGTGACGGGATTGGCGTATCCCTTGCGCCGCGGTACGTAGCAGTAGGCGCAGGCCATGGCGCAGCCGTTGGAGGCACCCGGGGCGATCCAGTCCGCGGAGCGGCCGTTGGGGCGTGTGGTGAGCGTCTTGCGCTCGCCCAGGACCAGCGTCTCGCCCTTGACGCGGACCCAGCGCTCGACGTTGCCCTCGTTGCCGTGCAGTCCGGGGATGCGCCAGTGGGAGTCCACCGTGATCACCCGTGCCCCGGGGAACCGGGCGATGACCTGCCGGCCGCGCGGGGAGGCGGCCGCCGCGGGCTCGGCGTGGATCTCCCGTACGGGCAGCAGACGGCGGGCCGCGGCGGAGTCCCGGAAGAACGGGCCCTCGTCGGCCGCGGCCGGCCCCGGCCCGAGGGCGTCGAGCCCGAAGAGCGTGCCGGAGCCGTCGTCCGGGGTGGTGGACGGGTGGTTCATGAGTGCTCCGGTACACGTGGTGCGAGGAGGTACGGGACGCGCCCCTGTCCTCCACTGTACGAGGCAGCGGCGTTCGCGCCACATGCCCGCACGACCGCGGCCCGCGCGGAAGCCGGACCCTCCCGGCCGCCGAGGGCCCGCCGGGACACGCCGTTCCCTCCGTCGGGCCGCGTCGTTGTCCAAGCCGTCGACGCCCGTTCGCGGGTACCGGGCTCGTTCAGGAGGTAACCGCACCGTGCTGACGTACGTGACACGCGAGGGTGTCCCGCTGGCCCTCACGCTCGTCGTGTGCGGGGCAGCCGTGGAGTCGGGGTCGGGGAGCGGGTCGTGCGCTGCCCCCGGCCGGGGACGCGTCCGTGCGTCGCGTCGGCCGGCGGCACGCCGACCGACGCGTCACGTCGTCGTCCCGTCACCCGAGAACCGAAGACGATGTGCAGCCGAGACTGGCGCGGCTCGCGACGGTGAACGAGATGCTTCCGGTGTTCTCCCAGAGGTTGTTGATGTTGGTGAACAGCCACCTCGTCGTGAGGCTGTGGTCAGCCGATGACAGGGTGGCCGTCCGCCCCTCCGTGCCTGGCCTGATCCGGAACCTCACCACGGTGTCCCCCAGCTTCTGCGGCGGCGTCTCCTGGGCGCTCAGTGTCGTCCCGGCGAAACTGCCCGGCCCTGTCACCGACTCCGCGTCGGCCACCGCCAGGACCGATGCCAGATTGACCCGGTGGATGTGGTGCTGCGCCCCGATGGGGTTGCGTGTGGTCTCCGGACGCCACCTGAACGTGAACGTCGACCCCGGCGCGATCCGCCCTCCGAACGGGTTCGGCGACGACGACTCGTGGATCACGCCCTCGCCCAGCCGGGCACCGAACACGTTCCGCCAGTAGAAATGCGGGTTGAGCCACGCGTTCCCCGGCTGGATGCACTCCGGCTCGATCGCTGCGGTGGCCTGCGCCGCCGTGGGAGGTCGTCCCTGCGCTGCGGCAGCGCTCCCCGGCAACGACGTCCCCAGCAGCATCGCCGCGACGAGCACACCCAGCCCCCATGCCTCCCGTGCCCGCCGCCGCCTTCGCGGCACCGGCATCGTGGCGCCCGTGATGCGGCCCGCCGGTGTGTTCTCTGCTCCGTGCATGTTCCAGCCTTTCTCTGCTGCGTAGCCCGTCGTCGGCTCGCTCCGGATCGAGGTGGTGCGACCGCAGACGGGACGGTCCGTCAGGCGGCCCCTGGCGGCGTCGCCTGCCGTGAGGTGGCCGTCGGTACAGCGGACGGCGGTCGCGCCGTCGATGGCGGTGGGGCGTGCGGCCGGCCCCGACCCTCGGGAGCGGCACCATGGACACGCTCTGACGCTAACTCACTGCACAGGCAAAGTCACGCTCGGTGACATTCGGTCGAGTGACTCAGGAGCACAGAATCGTTCACTTCCGCATTCGAGGTTTGGCGCTGCGAGAGCGGTCGGCGGGCCCGGGGCGCTCGGTCCTCGCCGTCCCGGAATGCTTGCGGTCAGGCGCACTTCGGTCGGGGCGCCGGCGCTGAGCACACGCCAGGAGGGCTCCTCCCGGTCCGCCGGGGATCGGGAGGAGCCCTCTGCTCGTGGGGGACGTCAGGTGGGAAGGTTCCAGTTCTGGGTGTCGAGGTTGTTGCAGTCGTAGATCTGCAGCTGGGTGCCGTTGGCCGTGGCGCCGGACGGGATGTCCAGACAACGCCCGGACTGCGGGTTGTACAGCGCGCCGTTGGACTGGTGCTGCCACTGCTGTCCGCCGGAGCCGTTGCACTCCCAGAGCTGCACCTTGCTGAAGTCGGCGGTGGCGTTGGCGTCGATGTCCAGGCACTTGCCGAAGGCGCGCAGGGTGCCGTCCGCAGCCACCGACCAGCGTTGGCCCGTCGCCTCGTTGCAGTCCCACAACTGGACCGCGTTGCCGTCGGTGTTGAGGTTGCTGTCGACGTCGAGGCACTTACCGGAGATCCACGGCGTGGTCACCCGGCCGACCCGGCCGCCGAGTCGGCCGATGCCGAAGCGGACCTCGCACTGGTTGCCGGTGCCCGTCCAGGTCGCGCTCAGGTAGAGGAAGGACGTGCCGTCGGCGAGCGGATTGATGGGCGAGCTGTAGCCGGGGCAGGACGGCTCGCCGGAGTCGTAGCCGCCGGTCGGGCTGGTCTCGACGGGCGCCTCGATCTCGGTCCACTCACCGCTGCCGAGGCTGGTGTTGGAGAGGACGACCGTGCCCGACTCGGCCATCACGGTCTCGGAACCGGTGGTGCCGGTGGTGACCCGTTGGCCGGAGATCAGCAGAGTGCCGTGGGAGCCGCCACCCGACTGCCAGGACAGGTAGGGGGTGTGCAGCAGATGGCGGCCGTCGCTGGTCTGGACGAGGGTGCCTGCGCCGGCCGTGGGTGACCAGTCCAGGCCGTCCGGGCTGGTCTTGATGTAGACCTCGCAGGCGTGGTCTGCGTCCGTGGCGTCCCGGCACAGCTCGTAGGCCATCATGAAGTTCCCGTCGGGCAGGGACACGATGGTCGACATGCCGGGGCGCGCCAGGTTGTCGCTGGGGAACGCCACGTCCTCGGTGAGCGAGGAACTCCAGGTCAGCCCGCCGTCGGTGGAGGTGTAGTGGCCGATGACCTGGTTGTTGGTCGAGGAGCCCGCGGGCCGTTCGTCGGAGATGAAGCAGGCGAGCGTGTTGTTCTCGGCCAGCAGGAACCAAGGCTCTCGGATACCGTGGCCGATGCTGTTCGGCAGGCCGCTGGTCGAGGTGCAGTCGGACAGGTACTGCCAGGTCACACCGTGGTCGGTGCTCTTGAAGACCTCAGTCTTCTGGGTGGTGTAGTCGCCGGCCTGCCACGCCGTGCCGGCCGCCAGCAGATCACCGGCGTTCAGTCCGTTCGCGGTGCGCGGCACCTCGTACAGGACGGGGGCTTCGAGGTCCCAGCCGCTGGTGTGCGAGGTGATCGTGGAGATGGGGCTGGAGCTCCAGGTCAGCCCGCCGTCGGTGCTGCGATGGATCGGGAGATCGTTGACGGAGCCCTGGTTGCGGTGGGCGAAGGTGGCCAGCATGGTCCGGCCCGACGAACCGTCGTGGTCGAGGCGGATCGACCGTGGGTAGCTGTCGTCGCCTTCGGAGGAGGACGACAGGTTCGGCGAGGCGAGTACCGATCCGTCCGGGGCGGGAGTTGCTGAGCGCCCACCAGATCGGGTAGGCGAACAGCACCGTCAGACCGATGAGGACGACGTACTGGAGGGGCCCGGGCCCGGGCCGGCTGAGGCTCCTGTGCTTCATGGTCACTCTTCTCGGGAACGCAGCAGGCGCACGGACACCAGGGACAGCGCGAACACCAGCAGGACGAGCAGGAAGGAGTCGGCCGCGCCGGTGCCGAGGTCGGACGACGTGATGTGGCTGTAGAGGTAGAGGCCGCCGGTGGTGGTGGAGCCGTACGGTCCGCCCTGGGTGACCACGAAGGGCTCGGCGAACATCTGGAACACCGCGAGGGTCTGCACCACGACCAGGAAGGCGATGCTGCGGCGGACCAGCGGCAGGGTCACCGACCAGAACTGGCGCCGCCGGGAGGCCCCGTCGAGGGCGGCGGCCTCGTACACCTCGGCCGGCACCGCCTGGAGCCCGGCCAGCATGACGATGATCGCGAACCCGGAGGTCTTCCACAGGAAGAGCAGGGCGAGCGTCGGTTTGGCCCAGGCGGTCGAGGTGAGCCAGGCGACCGGGGGCAGGCCCACCAGGTTCTGATCGGGATCATCGAGGGCACGGCCACGCTGCCGACGGACATCAAGGCGCCGCACCGGCTGGTGGTGCGGGGCAGCACGATGGCTTCCGCCGAGGAGGGGACCGACCCCTCGACGGCCGGCTGAGAACGCGCCTCGGCCCTGCGGTCGACGGCACACGTACCGCGTCCGGCTGCCGGCAGAGGGCGGGACCGGCACCCCACCGGGGTGAGGGCCCCGGTGCGGCCGCACCAGGTACCGAAGGCCACGGCGGACCGGCCCGGCCGAGCGTCCTCGGCGCGGACGGCTTCACCGCCGGCTGAGCCTCAGCGGGCCCGCCCCGGCCGTCGCCGCGGAGGCGGCCGGCGAAGAGCGGGCGACCGGCTGCCGCACGGTCAGTCCAGTCCGTGGCCGTCCGCCGTCAGGGCCCGGGTGAGCCGGTCGAGATAGGCACGGTAGTCGGCCAGGAAGTCGAGGCGGCCCCGGGAGATGGCCCATTGCACCTGGAGGCCGTCGGAGACCGCGAGTATCTCGCGGGCGATCTGGTCAGGGTCGATGTCGGGTTTCAGCTGACCCGCGGCGAGGGCCGCCCGCAGGCTCGCGGCCAGGGCGCCGGCCGCACCCTCGTTGCGGGTGACGAAGAACGCGTGCGCCGGGTGGGCGGGATCGGTCGCCTCCACCGACAGTTTCGCGAACAGTTCGATGAGCCCCGGCTCGGTGAGGTTGTGCGCGGCGAGGGCCAGCACGGCGCGGAACTGCTCACGGACGTCGTCATGGGGGACGGCCCCGTGGACCCTGAGGTAGTTGCGCTCCTCGCGGGCCACGAGCACGGCCATCAGCAGCTTCTCCTTGCTGCCGAAGTGATGCACGATCACGGTCGCCGACGTGCCCGCGTCGGCTGCGATCTTGGCGAGGGAAGAGCTGAGGTAGCCCGCCCGCGCGAAATGGAGGGTGGCCGCTTCGATGATCGCCGCCCGGCGGCTGTCGGCCGCCGCGTAGGTCCCCGTCGACCGGCGACGCCGCTTCGGCCGCTCGGCCGGGCGGGGCGCCTCGGGCGTGTCAGGTCTGTTCTCCATCGGCACCAGCCTAGCGACCCGGCACGTGTGACCTGCGCCACTCGATATAACTATTGGTGGCGTTCAGTTTTTAACTTACGGTTCACGCACCCGCATCCCCACCGCACAGAGCCAGAGCCGTCGGAGGCGCCATGAACGAACAGGACACGGTCCACAGAGCGGTTCCGGCCCCCGCGGCCGGCGCCACCCGGTCCGCAGTGCCCCTCGGCAGGTTCGTCGCGGGGCTGATCGTCGCCCAGTGCCTGTCGTTCGCGGCGCTCTTCACGCCGATCCTCGTCTCGCTGTCCGTCCGCGTGGGGCAACTGGACCCGGGCCACAGGACCGCCTCCCTGAGCCGGGTCCTGGCCGTCGGGGCGGTGCTCGCGATGATCGCCAATCCGCTGTTCGGCGCGCTGTCGGACCGCACCGCCTCACGCTTCGGCCGGCGCCGCCCGTGGCTGCTGGCCGGCGCGCTGGTGACCGCCCTCGGCACGCTCGTGTGCGGGACGGCCGGGAGCCTGAGCACGCTGGCCGTGGGCTGGGCCGTCACCCAGCTCGGCGCGAACGCCGTCTACGCCGCCCTGCTGGCCACCATCCCCGACCGCGTCCCCGGCCACCTGCAAGGCCGCGTCTCCGGCGCGGTGGGCATCACGCTGTACGTGGCCATGGTGCTCGGCACCGTCATCGCCCAGCCGCTGCTCGGCAACATGCTGCTGCTGTTCCTGGTGCCGGGGCTGCTCGGCCTCGTCGGGGTCGCCGTACTGGTCTGGATCATGCGGGACGACGCCCCCGCCGACCGTACGGCCCTGCCGCCCTTCCGCCCGGGCAGCTTCGCGAAGTCCTTCTGGGTCTCGCCCCGCCGGCACCCCGACTTCGCGTGGAACTTCTGCGGACGCTTCCTGATGTTCTGCGGCATCTCGACGATGACGGGTTACCAGTTCTACTTCGCCGTGGACCAGCTGGGCCAGAGCGTGTCCGCGGCCTCGGCGACCGTCGCCGTCGCCGCCGTCGTGACCATGGCCGGCACCGTCCTCGGCTCACTCGGCGGCGGCTGGCTGTCCGACCGCACCGGGCGCCGCAAGATCTTCGTCTTCGTCGCGGCACTGATCTGCGTCGTGGGCCTCGTGCTGACCGCCCGCGCCCACACCACCGCCTCCTTCTACACCGCCGTCGCCGTGTTCAGCGTCGGACTCGGCTCCTACATGGCCGTGGACACGGCCCTCGCCATCGGCGTACTGCCCCACCGCGCCGAAGCGGCCAAGGACCTCGGCGTGCTCAACATCGGCAACACCCTGCCGCAGTCCCTGATCCCCGCCGTCGCCCCCGTCCTCCTCGGCATCGGCAGCACGGCCGGCACCAACTACACGGCGCTGTACCTGTTCGGCTCCGCCTGCGCCTGTGCCGGCGCCTTCGCCATCCACTTCGTCCGCGCCGTCCGCTGAACCCCCGGCCCCCGCTCCACCTCACGCAAGGAGAATCCCCGTGCACTACCGCGACAGGCGTCTGCCCGTCCCCGAGCGGGTCGAGGACCTGCTCGACCGCATGACGCTGGAAGAGAAGGCCGGTCTGCTCTTCCACACCATCGTCACCCCCGGCACCGACGGCTCCCTGGTCGACGACCCGGCCCAGGCCCCGGCGGCCCCGGCCCGGACGATGATCGGCGACCTCGCCATGAACCACTTCAACGTCCTCGGCTCGGCCGGCGCCCGCCAGATGGCCCGGTGGCACAACCGCCTCCAGGAACTCGCCGAGAACACCCGCCTCGGCATCCCCGTAACCCTTTCCACCGACCCGCGCCACTCCTTCACCGACAACCCGGGCACCGCGATGCTCTCCGGAGCCTTCTCCCAGTGGCCGGAGACTCTCGGCCTGGCGGCCGTCCAGGACACCGACCTCGTACGCAGCCACGCCGACACCGTCCGCCGCGAGTACCTCGCCGTCGGCCTCCGCGTCGCACTGCACCCGCAGCTCGACCTCGCGACCGAGCCGCGCTGGTCGCGGATCTCCGGCACGTTCGGCGAGGACGCCGACCTCACCGCGCGCCTGGCCACCGCGTACATCGAGGGCCTGCGCGGGCCGGGCGGCACCCTGGGCCCCGACAGCGTGGCCGCCATGGTCAAGCACTTCCCCGGCGGAGGACCGCAGAAGGACGGCGAGGACCCGCACTTCCCCCACGGCCAGGAACAGGTCTACCCGGGCGGCCGCTTCGACTACCACCTGCGGCCCTTCGAAGCGGCCGTCGCCGCCGGCGCCACGCAGGTGATGCCCTACTACGGCAAGCCCGTCGGCACCCCGTACGAGGAGGTCGGCTTCGGCTTCAACCGCGACGTCGTCACCGGACTGCTGCGGGAACGGCTCGGCTTCGACGGGATCGTCTGCACCGACTGGGCGATCGTCAACGACCACCCGATCATGGGAGAGCCGCACCCCGCCCGGGCCTGGGGCGTCGAACACCTCAGCCCGGCGGAGCGCGTGCTGAAGGCACTGCACGCCGGTGTCGACCAGTTCGGCGGTGAACACTGCCCCGACCTCGTGGTCGAACTCGTCGCTTCCGGCCGACTGGCGGAGTCCCGGATCGACGCCTCGGTGCGGCGGCTGCTCGCCGAGAAGTTCCGCCTCGGCCTCTTCGACGAGCGCCGCTACGTCGACCCCGACGCCGCCGAGGAGACCGTCGGCCGCTCCGACTTCCGCGCCGCCGGCGCCGCCGCCCAGCGCCGCTCGCTGACCCTGCTCAAGCCGGGCCCGCTCCCCCTGACCGGCCGGCCCCGCCTCTACCTCGAGGGCGTGGACCCGGCCGCCGCCGCCCCGTACGGACAGGTCGTGGCCGACCCGGCCGACGCCGACCTGGCCGTCCTGCGCCTCGGCACACCGTACGACCCCCGGCCCGGCCGCTTCGAAGCCTTCTTCCACACCGGCCGCCTGGACTTCCCCGAGGACCGCCTCAAGGAGATCCTCGTCCTGCTCGACGCCGTTCCCACCGTCGTCGCCATCCACCTCGAACGCCCGGCCGTCATCCCGGAGATCGCCGACCGCAGTGCCGCACTGCTCGCCGCCTTCGGCGCCGACGACACGGCGCTCCTCGACGTGATCTTCGGTCGCGCCCGGCCGGAGGGGCAGCTCCCCTTCCAACTGCCCCGCTCCATGCAGGAGGTGCGGGCGGGCCGACCGGACGTGCCGCAGGAGAGCGCCGACCCCCTGTTCCCCCACGGACACGGACTGCGCTACCCACGGCCCTGACCCGGTCCCGTCCGTCCCACCGGGCCGGCTCCGCGCGGACAGACCGCGCACCGCACAGAAAGAAGAGAACATGCCCCCGAAGACCCCTCCGACGACCCCGGCCGACCAGCTTCGATGGCTGGTCGACCGGGCCGCGATCAGCGACCTGCTGATCGATTTCGCCCGAGCCCTGGACGACAAGGACTGGGAAGGGTACGCCGCCAACTACGCCGAAGACGGCGTACTGGCCATCTCCCCGACCGTCGCCCACACCGGACGCGCGGGCCTGGCCGAGTTCGTGGCCGGCAGCCTCGGCCGCTACGCGGGCACCCACCACCTGAGCACCAACCACGCCATCGCGATCGACGGGGACGAGGCGACCACCAGGTCGTACCTCGTGGCCGCCCATGTGCTGGACGCCTCCGACCCCTCCCGGCACGCCGACGGCGCCGGCTGGTACCGGTGCAGACTGCGCCGCACACCGCAGGGATGGAGGTTCACCCATGTCGCCCTGGAGATCGTGCACGTCTCCGGGGAGCCGATCGCGCACTGATCCGGCAGGCGGGACCGACGGCTCCACCTCCGCGCATCTCCTGCGCCGGTGCCCCCCGCCGGCGGGAGGCACCGGCGGTGACGAGGGTGCGCCACCGGCTGCGTACGGCAACGCGGTGACGGATCAGCGTCGCCACCACCCGTCGAGAAGCGCGGCCCGAGCCTCGCCCGGTCGAAGGGCTCCAGCGGGTACAGGTCCGTGTCAGATGCCGCGGGCCGGGTTCGTCCGGAGCCCGAGCCCGTCATGCGCTCCGGTCGCGCAGCTACGCAGATGAGCGGATACGGAGGAAACGCGCCCGTTGCCGAACGGCTCCGGCCGCGGCGCTAGCCGGTGGCTCGGGTGGTGAGGTAGTCCTGGACGAGGGACCGGAGGCCCGGGTCGGGGTGCAGGCCGAGTGCGGTGGCGCGCCGGTTGTCGAAGACGGCCGGCCATGAGGCCACGATGGCTTCGACGGCTGGGTCGGGTGTGACGGTCACCAGGTCGGCGGCGGCGTCGCCGGCCGTCTCGCGCAGGGTGGCGAGGATGTCGGCGACCGAGACGGTGAGGGCCGGAAGGTTGACGGGCAGTGGCCCCTGCAGGCATCCCGGTCCGGTGCCGCGTTCTGCTTCGGCGACGCGGAGGATGCCCTCGACGGTGCGCCGGGGGGACGCCAGGGCCACTTCCAGGCCGAGGCCGACCGGGCAGGTGGCCGGCAGGCCCGCGAGGGGTTCGCGGATGAGGGAGGACAGGAAGCCGGAGGCGGCCGCGTTCGGCCGGCCGGGCCGTACCGCGACGGTCATCAGGCGGGCGACGCGTCCGTCGACATAGCCGCGGCGCGTGTAGTCACCGATCAGGTGCTCGCAGATGAGCTTCTGTGTGCCGTAGCTCGATCGCGGCAACGGCAGGGTCGTCTCGCTGACCGCCGACGGCAGCGGCAGGGACCGGGTATGGCCGTAGACGGCGAGGCTGCTGGAGAACAGCAGGCGGGGCACCGGCCCGCCGGTCGTCGCTTGTGTCCGGGCGGCGTCGAGCAGTGCGCGGGTGGTGTCGACGTTGACGCGCAGGCCGAGATCGAAGTCGGCCTCGCACGCGGCCGACACCGCGGCGGCGAGGTGGAACACCATGCCGACCGGTCGGGCGAAGAGGTCGTCGAGGTGGTCGGTCAGGTCACCGTGCACCAGGTCGACGAGCGGGTCTGCCGTCGCCGGGGCGCCGGGCTGCGCGATGCGGTCGGCGAGCACCAGCCGTGTGATCGGCACGCCGCCGAACGTCCGCTGCCGCAAGAGAGCTTCGGTGAGCCGGCGTCCCAGGAAGCCGGCTGCGCCTGTGATGAGGACCCTCATGTGCCCCTCCTCGATGGTGGCCGGCCGGCGGCTGCCTTTCGGCGTGATCTGCCGCTGTCACCGGTGCGTGGTCCGGCCCGCCCGCGGCCTCCGGGTACTCGCCGTGCGGACCCGGTACCACGCGCGCGAGGGGGGCCGCCGTCGCGGTGCCCCTCGGCTGGGTCGGGCGGGTGCGGGTACACCACGTCCATGCCCTCCGCCCGGCGTGCGGGACCCCGTGGTGATCACCCGGCAGACGGACCCCGGCAGTGCGGCGCGGGCGGGCGACAGCCCCGTCCGGTCCGTCGTCACGATCATGCGACTCCCGCCCCTCACGGAAACATGCGCAGTCGACAGCGGCGGCAACCTACCCGCGGTCCGGCGCCGGCAACCCACGGAGGAACTCGTCCCGGCCCCCACGGCAACGGGGGCGAACGGCTCGTGCGGGCGGCACGGTTCGCCGACGACCGCGCTCGTCCTCGACGGTGCCCCGTTGCTCCTGCGTGCGCCTCCGGTCCGGCGGGGGATGCCGGCCTCCGCAAGGGCGGGCGCGGGCGCCGGGACGGTCCCGGTCATGTCGGTGGCGGCCACGGGGAGGACGGCGCCGGTCATCGAACCGTGAGCGTTCGAGAGACCGACGGCTCCACGAACCAGGCCAGGTGCCGCTCAGGGGGCGCCTGCCATGAAGCGCTTCTCCGTCAGCAGCCCCAGCAGCAGCGAGAGAGACTTCCCGGCGGACTATGCGGGCGCTTGGACGACAAGGTCGGGGTCATGCGGAGAACCACCGGCTCCGGAGGGGGCCGAGGCCGCTGTCCGCGTCGCCATGTGCACGTGCAGGAAGTGCGTGCCGCTCTTGCCGTGCCGTTCGCGCACGACGTCGCTGCTGTCCGGGTACGGCGCGACCGTCGAGGAGACCAGGACGATCACGCCGTTGCGCGCGAGGACCTCGGCCGTCAGCCCGACCCGCTGCACGTCGTCGGCGTCGAGCACGGCCACACGATGCCCCGCACCGCGCAGTCGCTCGGCCGCCGCGTGCGCGAGGGGTGATGTGCCCGCGTCCGGCGGTCCGGTGAGCCACACCGTCACGCCGCAACAGCACTGCTTGAGGCGAACCAGCATGATCGGGTCAACCTCGTTCCGTGGTGGGGGAGGTGGTGCGGCGTGCGCTCAGGTTCCCGGAGAGGGCCCACCAGAGCAGGCCGTAGACGATCACGATGCCCGCGATGCACAACGCGGCCCGCGGCGCGTCCATGGTCGTCGCGAGGCCTCCGGCCACCAGTTGGCTCACGCCGAGGGAGAGGGTGGAGAACATGAAGTCGACGCTGAGGACTCGCCCGCGGATGCCGTCCGGGGTGGCCGACTGCAGGGCGAAGGACGACAGGGTGGAGTTCATGCTGCCGCCGACGTGGGCGGCCACGACCAGCAGGACGGCCAGGGGGAACCAGCTGACGGCGGAGAAGCCGGCGTAGGCGAGGCCGAACGTGAGGGTCGAGGCCAGAGTGAGGCGGCGCATCCGGCCCTCCCGCCCCGACAGCAGTCGCCGGCCCAGCACGGGACCGATCAGCGCCCCCACGCCGCGAGCGGCGTACAGCAGGCCCACGCCGACGTCGCCCACGTGGAACACGGCGGCGCCCAGGGCCGGGAAGAGCGCCAGCACTCCGTTGCCCAGGGCGGTTCCCGGCTTGGCCAGCAGCAGGGCGACGATGCGACGGTCCTGGCGGGCGAACGACGTCGTCTCGCGGAGATCGTCCCGCACCGTGCCCCGCGGCTTGCCGCCCCGGCCGCCACCGCAGGGCCTCCGCACCCGCTGGACCAGGGCCGCGGAGACGCAGAAGGAGACCACGTCGAGGGCGAAGCACCAGTGGGTGCCGAGGGTGGAGGCGAGCAGTGCGCCCAGCGAGGCTCCCACGGCGAGCATGACGCCCCAGGCGCCTCCGCTGAGGGCGTTGGCGGTCAGCAGGTCCGAGGTCGGAACCAGATGGGGGAGCGCGGCGTTCGCCGCGGGAGCGTAGAAGGCCTTCACTCCCGCGACACCGCCCAGCGCGATCAGGGCGATCCAGGCGGTCGACTCGGTCCGCACGAGGAACAAGGTGGCGATGAACCCGGCGGACAGCAGATCGCAGACGATCATCAACCGGCGGCGGTCGATACGGTCGACGACCACTCCGGCGTAGGGGGACAGCGCGGCGATGACCAGCGTGTCGGCCGCGAGGACCAGCGCTCCCCACAGGGGGGCGCTGGTCAACTCCTGGAGCAGGGCCAGGAGCGGGATCATCGCGAACCAGTCCCCGCCCAGGCTGACCAGCTGGGACAGGTAGACGCGGCGGAAGTCGGCCTCCTCGCGCAGCAGTCGACCGGCAGACCTCGGTCGTGCGGGAGCGGCCGGTGCGCTGTCCGTCGCGCTACTGCCCGTCAGCACGCAGCGCCTCGCGGAGCTCCTCGGACTTCCACGCGAGGAGGAGGGCGAGCCGATGCCGGTTCACCTCGGGCAGCCGCTCGATCACCTGCTCGTCCACCCGGGCGAGGAAGCCGCGGCCGAGTTCCAGGGCCGTCGCCATCGCGTCATCGGTGTTCTCCAGCATGGCGAGCATCGCGATGCGCAGGTCGCCGAGGCACATGTCGCGCTCGTAGACGGGCAGCAGTTCGGGGGCGTGCTCGCGGAGGATGTCCCCGGTGACCACCATCATGCGCATACGGGCCGCGATGTTGTCGGGCTCGTACAGGCGCTGCGTGATGGAGCGTTCCCCGGCTTCCCGGATACGCCAGTGGTAGACGACCTGCCCGACCACGTCCACCGACCGGGCCTCGATATGGGCCCGCACGGTGACCGGCGCGTCCTCGTACTGGGCGAGGGAGAAGGCGAAGCGGTGCCGGTCCCAGAACGACCGGCGGAACACCTTGTTCCAGATCATCCGGTCGAGGATCAGATCGCGGTCGCGGGTGATGTGGGTGCGGCTGCGCGGGGCGGCGAAGACATCGGCGTAGCGCGGATGACGGTGTGTACCGGAGGAGTCGAGACGCCGGACGTCTCCGGACGCGAAGTCGGAGCCGGTGGACTCCAGGGACTCCACCAGCGCCCGGTAGGCCGTCGGCGGCACGACGTCGTCGGAGTCGGCGAAGGCCAGATACGTGCCGGTGGCCTGCTCGGCGCCGGCGTTGCGGGCGGCGCTGAGACCTTGGTTGTGCTGGGTGACGAGGGAGAACCGGTCGTCCTTGGCCACCCATGAGGAGGCGATCTGCGGGCCGGCGTCGGTCGAGCCGTCGTCGACCAGGATCACTTCGATGTCCTCGAGGTACTGGGCGGCCAGGGACTCCAGGAGTTCGGGGAAGTAGGGGGCGACGTTGTAGAAGGGCACGACGACGCTGAGTGTCGGCATCTGGGGCTACCTCAGTCCTGGGATGTGCGGGCGAGAACTCCCGTGGCACAGGCGATTCCCCCTGCGCCCTTGGTGAGTTCCGGTATCGGGACGCGGGCGACGCACTCGACGCCGTGCCGGGACAGCAGGGCCGCCGTGGCACGGGACCCGGTCGGCATGAGGACCGCCCGCGGCGCCACCGTGACGAAGTTGAACGCCAGGTGGGTGCGGACCTCCTCGGACTCGGGGATGTCGACGACCGTGAAGCCCAGCTCGCGCAGGTGCCGGATCTCCGCGGGGTCCATGATCGAGGTGCGGGCGGCGAGCAGGTCCGCGTCGAGCACCTGGAGAACGCCGAGCAGGTGCTGGACCCCGGTGGGCACGGAAAGCCGCAGGACGCGCGCGCCCTGCTGCCCGGCCTCGTCCGCGACCTGCCGTGCCCCTGCCTCGTTCGTGCGCGCGCCGAGTCCGACGGCGACCAGGTCGGGGCGCAGCCACTGGGCGTCGGCGCCCTCGAAGACGCCGTCGGCGCCGACGGTCCGGGCCACCGGGATGCCGAGCCGGGCGCAGAGCCTGAGGGTCTGGAGTTCCTCGCCGGCCCGGACGGCGCTCGCCATCCGGGGAATCACGGCGCCCGCCTTGGTCATCCACAGCAGGTCGCGCGCGTACATCGCGTTGGCGCCGCGGTACGGATTGCCGCCGGGGGGCTCCGGGGCGGGCAGTTCGTGCACGGTGACGCCCAGCGCGCCGTACGCCCCGGCGAGCGCGTCCAGGTCGCGGCGGAGCGCGGTGTGGTCGAGTCGCTCCAGGTGCTGGAGCGCGTCCGGCTCACCGGCGGTGAGGAGAGCGGCCGGCGGGCAGTGCAGGGCGACGTCGGTGAGCCGGTCGAAGTCGCGGCTCACTCGCAGTGGTGCCCAGTTCCCGCCGACCGCGATGTCGTCGTCGTGTCGTCCGGGGCGGGGGCGCCAGCCCGGCCCGTGGTAGGCGGCGGCGGTCACACCCACCGGTCCTCCTCCCCCTTGCGGTAACCGAGTTCGTCCGCGACCTCCCGGATGCCCGGCTGGTCGAGGGCGGGGAGCACGAGGTCGGCCCGGTGTCTCCAGCGCGCCGGGCGGGGCCGCGCGGTCGCCATCACGACGGGGAAGCTCACCGGCCGGGGCGGCTGTGGGATCCCCGCGAAGGTGAAGACGGACCGGAGGGTCCGCTCCCGGGTGGCGGGATCGAGGAGCTGCTCGAACGGCACGCGCAGGACCGCGTCCGCGGTGTCGGGGCCCAGTGTGTCGAGGGCGGACCGGTGCGCCCCCGCCCACTGGTGCGCGCACACCCGTTCCAGCCGCTGGTCGACGAGCTTCTCCCAGCCGGGAGGAAGGTCGAAGTTCCACCAGCGTCGAGCGGCCGCGCCGAGTTCCGAGTATCCGTCGATCGACAGGGCGTGCCGGTCGGAGACGTCGTAGGAGAAGAATCCCCGGTCGCGCCAGCCGTCGTAGAGCCCGTTCACGCTCGCGGCGGGGTTGCGGGTGAGGTGGATTACCCGTATTCGGGCGTTCGGCATCAGCCGTCGCAGCAGCGGCAGCCGGTAGGCGTCGACCGACGACTTGATCACCACGGGGTGGCGCCGCAGCGCGCCGCGATCGGCGGCGGTGCGGGCCCGGGGGACGACGAACGGCGGTTCCTCGATGCAGTAGCCGTCGTGGGGCGGCCGCAGGCCGGCGTCGGACGCTTCGCCCCGGAAGGCGGGCGGTAAGTCGTAGAAGGACGGATCGATACGGGGGTGGGTCACGCGGAGGCGGTGCAGGACCGTCGCGAACAGTGAGTCGGGCTCGTCGGGTCGTGCACCGGTCCGTACGGCGTGGTCGACGGCCTCCCGCACGGTCGCGTACGCGATCTCCTCCAGCGGCCACTGCAGGGCGAGGCGTCGCGTCACCACGGCCGCATACCGCAGCCGGTCCGCGGCGCCGGCCGGGGGACGGGCCGGGCCCGACCCCAGAAAGGACATGAAGTCCCTGGAGAACGCGGTCCAGTCGAACTCCACGTCCGGCTCCAGGGCGTCGGAGCCGTCGCGGCCGCGGTCGAGCCGGTTCAGCTTGTACAGAGCGGTGTGCTCGCCGGCGATGGACAGCACGTCCGGCTGGTCGGAGAGGATCTGGTGGAGAAGGCTGCTGCCGCCCCGGGACGAGGCCACGATGGCCACGACGCCGGTGACGTGGGACAGGTCCGCGTCCGTGGCCGGCCGGTCGGGTGCCGCGCCGTGCACCTGGTCCCCCGTGCGCCGGGCAGCGGCGATCGACCGTTCGCGGGAGGGGACGTCGACGACAGGCACCATCAGAGCCGGACCTCGCTCCCGGCAGCCGCAGCGAAGACGATGCCGCCGCCCGGCGGAACGTCGATGGCCAGCGGGCCTCCTGGGTGCTCGCGCCCGGTGGTGAGCCGTTCTCCGGTCGGCGACAGGACGGTGAAGGAGAGCCCCGCAGCCTGCGCGTCCACCGTGAGCCGGGTCCCGTACCCGCCGTTGAGCACGACGGTCGGCCGGTGGACCCGGCACGATGTGGCGGGCTGGAGAACGAAGAGGACATCGCGTTCGTCGGCCTCGGCCCGCAGGACGCTGTGCGAGGCGTCGTCGGCGCGACGGTGCCGCAGGAAGCCGCTCAGGTTGTCGGCGTAGAGCCGGTGGTGCCACCGGAGCACGTCCTTGCTCTCGTCGGACAGGCGCGCGAAGTCCGAGCCGTAGGCCGGGATCCCGGCGGCCAGCATGGCGATGACCGCCACGGCGACGTCCTGTGGTGTGTCACCGGGGCCGAACGTCTGGTAGTCGTTGATCGAGGGTACTCCTCGACCAGCCGTACGCAGACGTCGGCCATCACCCTGCGCGCCTCGGCGTTCATGAAGCACAGGGAGTAGAACTGGGTCTCCCCCAGGACGGGTTCGCCGGAACTCGGGGCCATGAGCAGGTGGCGGCGGTCGGCGAAACAGTCGGCGGCGGGGCCGACGGCGTGGGGAGCGCACCAGATGACGGCCCGCGCTCCCATGGCCTCGAGACGCCGTACCAACCCCTGCATGTCGGGGAACTTCGCGGGATCGGGCTTCCAGTCACCGATGTTCAGGGGGGTGTCGTACGCGGTGTCGAGGCCGGGGCCGAACCAGCCGTCGTCGATGATGAAGTTCCGGACACCGACATCCAGGCCGATCTTGACGTTCTCCAGGACCATGTCCGCGCCGATGTCGTCGCTGGCCCAGTCGGTCCAGCTGCACCAGAAGGGTTCGAACGACTCTCCGACGATGCGGTCCCGCAGCCCGAAGACGGCCCGGGTCCGCTCGGAGAAGTCCCTGAGGACGTGAAGCCACGGCCCGTGACCGCCTTCCACCCCCGGCCGGGTGAGGAGGTAGACGTGTTCGGTCACGGATCCGTCGGCGGCCGGCACCGATCGGGGCAGCGGATACTCCTCGGTGCCGCGCCGGATGCTCACCTCGACGCCCCGCGTGTGCACGTTCAGCGCGCGGTTGGAGACGGGTTCCAGGAGGCGGAGGTCGGTCTCGACGAGGGCGCCGATGACCCCCATGGCCAGGTCCACGTTCCCGTCCCGTCCGGTGAACATGTAGAGCGGGACCTTCACGTCGTTGATCTTCGACTGGGCGAGTCTGCCGTACTTCCAGAAGCCCGTGACGTGCATGAGGTTCATGAACCACCGCCCGCTGTCCGGCGGGACGACCTCGTCGAAGTTCCCCATCGGGGCGCGCAGCAGGTACTCGAGCGAGACGATCCGCTCACCCCTCGGCGGGCGCACGGCCACCTGGAAGGGAGCCGTCTCGCCGACCCTGACGTCGAAGTCGTCCTGAGCGACGTCGACTGCTTCCCCGAGCGTGAAAGGGCCGAACTCCCTTTCCTCTCCCGACTCGAGCCGAACGATCAGACGCATGTGTGGTACCGCGTTCATTGGTTGCCCTTCTGATGACAGAAGGCCCACTCCGGGGCGGTGAGATCGAACTCTGTTACATGCCGTTCACAGTCGGGTAGGCAACCATAAGCCAACACAAGGCGTCAATGATCAGACTCAGATTCCTAACAAAACCAACAAAGCTGAATCCAAGTGAACATGCGCGGCGGGTCGTAGCCGTCGGCGAGCTGCTGTGGGTCGGACTTGTCCGCACCTGTGCGGGGGCCGGGGGAGTGCGGGGGCCGGGGGAGGGGTCGTGCCGTCCTCTGCACCGGCGGCCGGACCGGCGGCGAGGCCGCCTCAGGGTGATCTGCGGTTCGTGGACGCATCCCGCCGTGAGGCCGGCGGGTTCGGCGCCCTGGTTCCCGCGGGCGCGGACGACTTCGGCACGTCCGGTCCGCAGTCCCGCAGCCCACCGAGCGCCAGAACCGTCATCGCCGCCGCGGCCCCCGCCGCCACACCGAAACCGCCGTGCGCACCGCTCGCGTCCACCACCCGTCCGGCGACCGCCGCGGCACCGGCTGATCCTGCCGCGCTCGCGGAGTTGACCCAGGTGAACGCCTGGGTGAGGACGGCGCGTGGGGTTGACGACTCGGTGAGGACGGAGGCGAGAATCAGGAGGACCGGCACGGCGAGTCCGGTCAGGGCGAGGGTGGCGCCGACCGCGAGGGGCGCGTCGAGGTAGGTCAGCGGGAGGCTCGCGACGGTGAGGCAGGCGGCGGCCGCGGCCTGGCGGCGCCGGGGCGAGCCGCTGCGGCGCCATGCTCCGTAGGCCCAACCACCCACCAGGTTCGTGCAGTTGGAGGCGGTATAGAGCGGCGCTGCCGCGTCCGGTGTGCCGCGGCCGACGGCGTATGCGGTGACGGACACCTGCATCGCGCCGAAGAACACCCCGAGCGCGAGACCGAGCGCGGCCTGCCGCAGGAACGCGGAGCGGAGCAGGGCGCGTCCGGCGTGCCGGCGTTCGGCGCGGCCGGTGCGGGGCGGCATGGTGCGGCGCTGGGTGGCGAGGGCGAGTCCGCTGGCGACGACGAGTGCGGCGGCGAGCAGCACCCCGGCGCCCGGACGGCCCGCGGCACCGAGGACGCTCACCAGGGCCGGGCCGGCCAGGTAGGACACACCGTTGGCGAGGGCCTCCAGGGCGAAGGCGGTGGGCAGCGCGGCAGCCCGGTCGCCGGACAGCAGGGCGGACCAGCGAGCGGCGGACAGGGCACTGAGCTGGGGCAGCGTCGCCCCGACGAGCACTCCGGCGACGAGGTTTGGAACGGCGCCGGAGAGCAGCAGCGCCACGGCCCCGGCATGTGCGCCCACCGCGCAGGGAAGCACCCGCGCCTGGCCGAACCGGTCGACAAGGCGCCCGATCTGGGGCCCGGCGACGGCGTCCGCGGCAGCGAACCCGCCGGTGACGAGACCCGCGGCGGCATACGACCCGGTGCGTGCGTGCACCAGCCAGACGATGCCGATTCCCGTCATGGCGATGCCCAGACGCCCGGCGACGGAGGGAAGGAAGAAGGCCGCGGCACCCGAAGTGCGCAGCAGAGTACGGTAGTTCGCCGAAGCCGAAGGCACGACGCCATCCCTTTCGCCGCCCGGCGGGACGCGCCACACGGGGTCGTCGGCGTCCGGAGGTGCCGACCCGTGGCTGCGCCTGGAGCCGTCCAGTGGTGGCGTGGAGCGGGGACGCGCACCCCACGCCGACTCCGTCACCGGGCAGATGTCATGCGGTAGTTGCCGACCTCCACGAGCCTAGAGGAACGGCGCGCGGAAACGAACAGGGGAGGCCGGCGGACTCGGTGTCCGCGGCAGCGGGTGGGGTGTCGCCGCGCCGTCCCCGTCGCCGAAGCCGTCCTCACCCCCCCCACCCGCAGTCGTCCGTCCTGGATCGGGGCCCTCAGTCGCGGCGGTAGCGCACCGGGAGCGACAGCACGCCGCGGATGATGCCGGAGCCGATCCAGTCCAGCGAGTCCACCGGGGCGGCCAGTTCCAGTTCGGGGAGGCGGGACAGCAGGGTCCGCAGGGCGATGGCCGTCTCCAGCCGGGCGAGCGGGGCTCCCAGGCAGTAGTGGATGCCGTGACCGAAGGCCAGATGACGGGCGCCGGAGCGGGTCACGTCGAGAACGGTGGGGTCGTCGCCCTCGGTCTGAGGGGCGTCGTGCCCGGCGGAGCCGAGAGCGACGACGACCAGGCTGCCCCGGGGGACGGACACCCCGCCCAACTCCAGGTCCTCCGCCGCGTAACGGCTGGTGGAGCGCTCGACGGAGGTGTCGTACCGCAGGAACTCCTCCACCGCGCCGGGCATCAGGTCGGGCCGCTCGCGCAACAGCCCCAGCTGATCGGGGTGTCGCAGCAGGGCCAGTACGGCGTTGCCCAGCAGGTTGACCGTGCTCTCGTGGCCCGCGACGACCAGCATCAGGGCGGTGCCCACCAGTTCCTCCTCGGAGAGCCGGCCGTCCTCCTCGTCGCGCACGGCGACCAGAGCCGACAGCAGGTCGTCCTGGGGACGGCCGCGTTTGTCGGCGACCAGACCGGCCAGCAACCCGTGCAGACCGGCCAGCGCCGGCCGGTGGTCGGGCGAGGCCACCTGGAGCGCCTGTCCCGACCAGCGGCTGAAGTCCGGACGGTGTTCTTCGGGGATGCCGAGGAGTTCGGCGATGACCGTGGCGGGCAGCGGCGCGTTGAACGCTTGGACGAGGTCGATCGTGCCCGACGGCGGCAGCGCGTCGATCAGGTCGTGGGCGATCTGCTCGATGCGAGGCGCCAGTTCGGCCGTGCGGCGCGGGGTGAAGGCGGCCGAGGCCAGGCGGCGCAGACGGGAGTGTTCGGGTGGGTCGGCCTCCATCATCTGGGCGCCGAGGCCGATGCCGGGCCGGTGCAGGACGTAGCCGGCGGTGGCGAGCGCCTCGGCGGCGGGTGTGGCGTCCTTGAGCAGCGCCGGGTGGGTCAGCGCCTCCCGGGCCAGGTCGTATCCGACGACCACCCATCCCCGCAGACCGAGGTGGAACTCGGCCGGGTGAACGGGGCCCCGTTCCCGCAGCCGGGCGTACAGCGCCGGGGAGTCGGCCTTGAAGGCGGGGTCGATGACCACCCTGCCGTCCTGGTAGGGGCATTGCTCCTTGGATTTCATGGGGTGTCTCCCGTGTCGGCGGTCCCCGTGCCGTCCGGGGCGTGCCCGGACGGCATCGGAGGCGCGGTCAGGTCGTCGTCATGAGAACGAGCCGGTTGCCGTGCGGGTTCAGACCGGCCGGGGTACGGACGCAACACGCCGGAGGGGCGCGTGCACCGCACGCCCCTCCGGCGCCGGACACTTCGGCTGTCACTGTGGCAGACCGTCGGTACGGGCAGCACCTCCAGGCGTGCCGCGTCGGCCGAGGCCACCCCGGCCGGGCACGTCCTCGTCCCCGCCGGCGCGGCCGCGGCCTTCGCCGGCCGTCGGCGACTCGCCGGCCGCGGGACACCGGCCGAGGCCGTCCGGTGAGGAGCAGCGACGCGCCCCGTCCCCCGGTCGTGGTCGGCATGCCGCGCCCTCGTGCACTGCTCCGCCGATGGGCGCCGCGCCGCGACCGGCGCGCCGGTGCCGTGCTGTGCGCGGTGGGTGCCGGGCCCTCAGGGTGCGCGCTCGTCACCTGTCAAGGTGGTTGCTTGTGTGCGCCGGGGGGCGTGGCCGTCAGGGGTTCCTCGCCCTCGCGCCGAGGCGGCCGGGGGAGCGGCGCCGTCGTACGGGACGGCGGCCGCCACCCCGGTGCGTGCGAGCGAGGTCGGTACACCGATACTTCTTCAGGCGCGGTACGGGATGGAGTTTCCGCCGCCCGACGACAGGACCTCCCCCCAGGAAGGCTTTGACCCGGTGACGACCGTCGCATATCAGGGTGAACCCGGATCGAACTCGGCGACCGCCGCGCACGCCCTGTACCCCGGGTGCGGAGAGCTGCCCTGCACGGGCTTCGAGCAGGCCTTGGACGCGGTGACGCTCGGCACCGCCGACGTCGCCGTGATCCCCGTGGACAACTCCGCTGCCGGACGCGTCGCGGACGTACACCATCTCCTGCCGGAGTCGGGGCTGTTCATCATCGCCGAGTACTTCCTCCCCATCCGCTTCGACCTGATGGGAACGCCCGGTGCGTCCCTGGACCGGGTGGAGTGCGTACGCAGTCACGTGCACGCCCTGGGGCAGTGCCGCAAGCTGCTGCGGGAGGGCGGCTGGCGCACCCTCGTCACCGACGACACGGCCGGGGCGGCGCGCGAGGTGGCCGAGCTGGGCGATCCGCGGCACGCGGCGCTCGCCCCGCCTGCCGCGGCCGGGCTCCACGGCCTCGACGTACTGCGCTCCGGGGTCGAGGACGACCCGGACAACACCACCCGGTTCGTCGTACTGTCCAGGGACGCCGCCCCGGGCCCGGACACGGGGGAGCCGACGATGACGAGCCTGTTCTTCTGCGTGCGCAACATCCCCAGCGCGCTCTACAAGACGCTCGGCGGGTTCGCCACCAGTGGTGTGAACCTCACGAAGATCGAGAGCTACCAGATGGGCGCGGGGCTCAACGCCAGCCGCTTCTACGTCGAGATCGAGGGGCACCCCGACCAGCGGCGCGTCGCCCTCGCCCTGCACGAGCTGCGGTTCTTCTCCACCGAGGTGCGCCTCCTGGGCGTGTACCCCGCGCATCCGCACCGGCTGAAGCCCTGACCGGTCACCGTCCGGGCGGGGTGTCTTCCGGCCGCCGGCGCCTCACGGCGTGCCGAGGCCGTTCAGGAAGGTGTCGACGACGACGTCGGCCGCCTGCTCGGGGCTGAGCCGGGGCATCTGCCGGGCCACGAGGTGCATGGGCTGCGGCAGGAGCGCTCCGGCCCGGCCCTGGGGGAGGCCGGGGTGGAGGAGGCCTATGAGCGAGGGCACCGCGAGGGATGCCGCCGCCGCGGCGGCATCCCGGCACGCACGGTCCGGCAAGCTCCCCGAACGCTCGCGACGGCCGTCGCGCGGTGCACGACCGCGCCGGCGCGACCACCCGTGCCTCTCGTCCCGTCTCAGAGCCTTCTGACCGTCTCAGAGCCTTCTGAGATCGCGCCACTAGCGTCCCGTCCATGGTGCGCGATTACCTGATCATCGGGGCCGGGCCGGCCGGACTTCAGCTCGCCGCTCTGCTGGAACGCGACGGACGCGACTACGCCGTCCTGGAGCGGGGGAGCGGACCGGGGACGTTCTTCACCCGCTACCCCCGGCATCGGCAGTTGATATCGATCAACAAGGTCAACACCGGGTACACCGACCCGGAACTCAACCTCCGCATGGACTGGAACTCACTGCTCAGCGACGACCCTCGGCTGCTGTTCGGCCGGTACAGCGAGGACTACTTCCCCCACGCCGACGACCTGGTGCGCTATCTGGCCGACTTCGCGGAGCACACCGGCGTGCGCGTCGAGTACGGCACGGAGGCCGTCCGCATCTCCCGGTCGGACGAAGGCTTCACCGTCCTCGACGGCGGCGGGCGCACCTGGCGGGCCAGACGGCTCGTCGTGGCGACCGGCGTCTCCCGGCTCAACGAGCCGCGCATCCCCGGCATCGAACTCGCCGACCGCTACGACGACTTCGACCCCGATCCGGCGGGCTTCACCGGCCGGCGGGTGCTGATCGTCGGCAAGGGCAACTCCGCGTTCGAGACCGCCGACGCCCTCCTGGCGAAGGCCGCGGTCATCCACGTCGCCGGCCCGCACTCGCTCAGGATGGCCTGGAAGACCCACTTCGTCGGGCATCTGCGCGCCGTCAACAACAACTTCCTGGACAGCTACCAGCTCAAATCGCAGAACGCCGTCCTGGACGGCACCGTGGAGAGCGTCGAGAAGACCGACGACGGCCGGTTCCGGGTCGTGTTCCGCTACGCCCGCACCACGGAACGGCTGCGGGAGCTGCACTACGACCGGATCATCGTGTGCACCGGCTTCCGCTTCGACGCGGACGTCTTCGACGAGACGTGCCGCCCCGCGCTCGTCATCGACGGGCGGTTCCCCGAGCAGACCTCCGCCTTCGAGTCGGTGAACGTCCCGGGCCTGTACTTCGCCGGCACCCTCACCCAGCAGCGGGACTTCAAGAAGTCCACCAACGGCTTCATCCACGGCTTCCGCTACGGAGTACGCGCCCTGCACCACATCCTCGGCGCCCGCCACCACGGCACACCGTGGCCGGCCCGGCCGATCGGCCGGGCACCGGAGGCGATCGCCGACGCCGTCGTCGCCCGCGTCAACCGCTCGTCCGCCCTCTGGCAGCAGTTCGGGTTCCTCGGCGACGTGGTCGAGGTGGACGGCGACCGGGCCCTGTACCGGGAGGAGGTCCCGCTCGCCCACGTCACCGACGGCGGCCTCGGCCCCGCGGAGCACCGGTTCGTCGTCGACCTGGAGTACGGGCCCGACCACGACCACGTCGACCCGTTCGACGTCTCCGTGCCACGGGTCAGGGAGAACGACGTCGAGCACGCCATGGACTCCACCTATCTCCACCCCGTCGTCCGCCACTACCGCGACGGAGTCCTCGCCGGCACCCATCACCTGGCGGAGAACCTGGAGAACGAGTGGGACATCCCGGAGGTCCACCAGCGGCCGCTCACCGCGTTCGTGCAGGCCTGCCTTGGCTGAGCCGTTCCCCGGTGGCGTACTGGACCTCCTCGAGGCGGCGGGGGACCGTCCGGTCTTCGAACACGCCGGACGGCAGGTCTCCGGCGCCCGTCTCCTGGCGGCGGTACGGCGTGCGGTGAACGGTCTGCGGCAGCACGGCGTCCGCCCCGGGGACGGCGTCGCCCTGCTGCTGGGGGTCAGCCCCGAGGCGTTCGCCGCGATCATGGCGGCCCATGCGGTCGGTGCCCGCGTGGTCGGAGTGCGTCCCGGGCTGACCGCGCGTCAGCGCGAGCACCTGCTCGCGGACACCGCCTTCCGCGTCACCGACGGGCCCCCGGCCCGGCCCGCCGACGCCCCGGACACCCGACGGCCCGGACGCGTCCTCGCACTCGACGGCCTGCTGGCGGCGGCTGACGACGGCGTCCGGCCGCGGGTCTCGGCCCGGCCGTGCGACGTCGCGCGGCTCATCCACACCAGCGGCAGCACCGGCGCGCCCAAGGCGTGCGCCCAGACCTACGCGGCGCTGACCGCGGCCTGGACGCTCCGGCCGGACGACTGGCCGCCCGCCGTACGGGACCTGGCCGCGCGCCTGGACCGGTTCCTGGTGTTCGGCACCCTGGCCAGCCAGGTGATGATGGAGTACGGCCTGCTCGCACTCGCCGCCGGCGGCACCCTCGTCACCGCCGACCCGCCGGCCTTCCCCGACGCCCTGATACGGCACCGGGCCACCGCGAGCGTCATCACCGTGGCCCGTCTGACGCACCTCGTGGCGAGCCGGCGCGCGTCACCCGTTGACCTCGGTCACCTGCGCGCGCTGATGGTGTCCGGCTCCCCGCTGGAACCGGGGCGGCTGCGCGAAGCCCTCGACGTGCTCGGGCCGGTCGTCTTCCACGGCTACGGCCAGACCGAGACCGGCATGATCTCCATGGCCGTTCCCGGTGACCCACCCGGTTCGCTGGGCGTGCCGCCGGTCGAGGTGGAGGTCCGGGACACCTCCGGACGACCCGTCCCGCCCGGCACCGACGGCGAGCTCTTCGTCCGGACCCCCTCGCAGAGCTCCGGCTACTGGCGGGAACCCGCCCTCACCGCCGAGGTGTTCACCGACGGCTGGGTGCGCACCCGCGACCTCGGCCGCCTGGACGCCGAGGGACGGCTGTGGCTCACCGGACGGACCCGCGACGTGATCATCGTCAACGCCAACCTGTACTACGCCGGCGCCGTCGAGCAGGTCCTCGCCACCCATCCGGCGGTCGCCGAGGCCTACGTCGTCGCCGTTCCCGACGACAGCACCGGGGAGACGGCCCACGCCTTCGCGGTGCCCACCGCCGGTCGCACCCCGGACCTCGGCGAACTGCGCGCCCTGGTGTCGGCGCACCTGGGCGAAGCGTGCGCGCCGACCCGGCTCACCCTCATCGAGGAGGTGCCGCTCACACCCGCCGGGAAGCCCGACAGACGGCGGCTCGCGGCCGAGGCGCGGCACCCCGGCTGACCTGCCCGGCCCCACGCCCCGTGCACCCGGCCGGCCTGCCCGGCCCCACGCCCCGTGCACCCGGCCGGCCTGCCCGGCTCCCACCGCCCCGTGCACCCGGCTGACCTGCCCGGCTCCCACCGCTCCGCGCACCCGGCCGACCTGCCCGGCCTCCACCGCCCCGCGCACCCGGCCGGCCTGCCCGGCCTCCACCGCTCCGTGCACCCGGCTGACCTGCCCGGCCTCCACCGCTCCGTGCACCCGGCCGGCCTGCCCGGCCTCCACCGCTCCGTGCACCCGGCCGGCCTGCCCGGCTCCCACCGCCCCGTGCACCCGGCCGGCCTGCCCGGCTCCCACCGCCCCGCGCACCCGGCCGACTTGCCCGGCCCCCACCGCTCCGCGCACGACGGTGGTGGGGGGCCGGGCGGAGTCAGTGGGCCTCGGCCGCCGCGACCGTCCGGCGCGGCTCCCCGTCCCGCGTCCGCTCCCGCCGGTCGATCAGCGCCAGCAGCGGTGTCGCCATGACCGTGGTGACGATGGCGACCACGACCAGGGCACTGAACATCGCCTGGGTCACGATCCCCGCCGCCAGACCGAGATTGAGCGCGATGAGCTGCATCAGGCCCCGCGCGTTCATCAGCGCCCCGACCCGCAGCGCCACCCGGTTCGGCTCGCCGGCGACACGTGCGGCCAGCCAGCAGGCACCGAACTTCCCGGCGACCGCGACCACCACGCACCCCGCCGTGAACAGCAGCACCGGCCCGGAGCCCAGCAGCGTGAAGTCCGTGTTCAGCCCCGAGTAGGTGAAGAACAGGGGCAGGAACACCGTGCCGACCGGCTTCAGCGTCTCCACCGTGTGGTCGAGCTGCCGTGACCGCGGGAACACCAGCCCCAGACTGAACGCGCCGAACACCGCGTACAGGCCGATCTCGTCCGCGTACCAGGCCACCAGGAAGAGCACACCGACCAGCACCGGCAGCAGGCTCTCCGGCGCCGCCCGGTCGGCCAGCGACGCGGTCCGGCCCCGCAGCCGCACGACGACCGCCATCACCGCGATGAGACCGAAGCCGCCCGCGACGGCGACCGACACCAGCCCGGCACTGCCGCCGGCGATGCTGAACACACCCGCGAGCAGCACCCAGGCGACCGCGTCGTCGACGGCGCCCGCGCCGAGCGAGAGCGATCCGAACCGGGTGCCGGTCAATCCCCGTTCGGCGATGATCCGGGCCAGCATCGGGAACGCCGTCACCGCCAGCGCGACCCCGACGAACAGGGCCGACACCGCCATCGGGACGTCCGGGGCCAGGGTCCCGGTGCGCTCGCCGACGGCGACGATCAGCACCACGCCCAGCGCGACCGGCACCAGCACGCCGGCCGCGGAGACCAGCCCCGCGGGCCGGGCGACACCGCGCAGCCGGTCCACCCGGAAGTCCCAGCCGACGTGGAACATGAACGCGACGAGGCCGATCTGCCCCACGACGTAGAGGACCGGCCGCAGCTCCTGGGGGAAGAGACCCGTCTCGACGCCGGGCAGCAGGGCGCCCAGCACCGACGGGCCCAGCACCACGCCCGCGAGCATCTCACCGACGACCGGTGGTTGCCCGACCAGGTGCAGCAGCCGGCTCACGGCCCGGCAGACGACCAGGATGACGACGACGGCGAGGAAGAACGCTGGTGCGAGATCCGTGGCGCTCATCTGCTGTTTCCCTCCGGGTGGGGGACCGGGCAGCGCCCGGCCGGATGCTCTGCGAAATGACGTGTCGCAAGCCGCTGGTGGCGGGCGTGCAGCACCATGACCGTGCCGAGCACCAGCTGCCGCACACCCCGTGTGACGTCCTCCACCGCGTCCCACCAGCGGAGGAACCTCCGCAACGCGGCGAGACGGCGGGGCCGGGGCGGCAGGCCGCGGGGTATCAGCAGACAGGGCGCGCGGTGCGGGATGGACCGGGTGTGCGAGGCCGTCGAGTCCAGCCGGAAGCGGCGCAGCACCTCCCGGACGGCGGCGCGCAGCACCAGCGGCGACAGGCGCCACGCCGGGCAGGGACGGTTCGCCGCCATGCCGAACGGGATGTGGTGGACGTCCTTGGCGGACAGCGCGCTCCAGCGGTCCGGATCGAACACGTCGGGCCGGTCGTGGCCCGTCGCGTGGTAGTCGGGGTAGCTGAAGCACACCACGGAGCCGGCCGGCAGCACCGTGTCCTCGTCGAGCGGTATCGGGCCCGTGGTGATGCGGTGCGCGATGCCGAACAGCGGGTACCGCCGCATCGTCTCGTCGAGCACGTGCGTCAGGTAGCGGTCGTCCCGCGGGTCCGCCGACAGCCGGTGCTGCACCCGCGGGTGGCGGGCCAGGGCGAGCAGGAGGTGCGCGGTCGCCTCGGACAACTGGACCACGGCCGTGTTGAAGAAGGTCCCTTGCAGGTAGTGCACCTGTTCCGGCGGTGACAGCGAGGCCGGCAGCCGGTGCGGCACCTCGCCGGCCGCGACCCGGTCGCTCAGGTACGCCGTCAGCCGGGCCCGGCGCCGCGGATGGCGCAGGCCGGTGCACTTCAGGGCGCTGACCACGTCGTCGGCGTGGGCGCTGATCAGGTCCCGGGCGTGCGGCGGGCACGGCTCCCGGAACACCAGCTCGTAGCAGAACTCGGCCCACGCGGGCATCACCAGGTCACGTAGCCGTACGAGGCTGATCCGCGTGTCCGGCACGGTGTCCAGGGCGCGTGCGACGGCGCGGCCGGCCGCCGCCGCGAGCTCGGGCGAGCTCCCGGCGAGGACACGCCGGGTCGTCGCGGCCACGTCCTCGTAGCGCTCGCCGGGCTCCAGGTGCTCCTGGTGCACCTCCGGTCCCGGCGCCAGCCAGTACCAGAACAGGTCGGACAGGCCCGCCCCGGCGCTGCGCCCGTCCGCGGCCGGGTGGGCGTACACCCGCTCGAACACCTCCGGTCCGTGACGGTCGTTGGGCAGGGTCACCGTCCGGTCGCCGTTGACCTTCTCGAAGACGCGCACGCGCAGCGCCACCACGGTGCGCGGCAGCCACCACGTGTCCGCTCCCGGCCCGCCGCTCACCACGTCCCGTCCCTGCGGACCACCATGTCCCTGGTGAGGTCGGCGTTGTGGCGCCCCCCGCACAGCGCGAGCGTGTGGTCGTACTCCTCGCGCAGCGTCGCCAGGACCCGCCGGACCCCGGCCTCCCCCTCGGCGGCCAGGCCCCACACCACCGGGCGCCCCACCCCGACGGCCGTCGCGCCCAGCGCGCGGGCGACGGCGACGTCGCTGCCCCGGCGTATCCCGCCGTCCAGCAGGACCGGCACCCGGTCCCCGACCGCGTCGACGACCGGGGGCAGACAGTCCACGGCCGCCGGGACGGCGTCGCACTGGCGGCCGCCGTGGTTGGAGACGATCACCCCGGCCGTACCGTGCCCGACGGCCAGCCGCGCGTCCTGCGGGTGCAGAACCCCCTTGAGCAGCACGGGCAGCGCGGTCATACGGAGGATCTCGTCGATGTCCCGCCAGGAGACGGCCGGGGACATGGGGATGTCGGTCAGGCCGCCCGGCGGGGCGCCGGGCAGGTCGCGCATGTTCTCGGCCGCGTGTCCGGGCGGCAGGTCGGTGAACCCGTTGCGCAGGTCCCGGGCGTGCCGGCCGAACACCGGCGAGTCGACGGTGACCACGAGGGCCGTGCAGCCCGCCTCCTCGGCGCGCCGCACGAGCGCCCCGGTGACCTCCCGGCGGGGGTGCGGGTACAGCTGGAACCACACCGCCGGGTCCGGGGCCGCCTCGCGCGCCGCCGCGACGACGTCGGCGACGGCCGTGGTCGCGGCCGCTCCCGTCACCAGCACGGCGCCCTCGGCGGCGGCGGCACGGGCCGTGGCGCGTTCGCCGCCCGGGTGCACCAGCCGGTGGAACGCGGTCGGCGCGACGATCACCGGCGCCGCCCGGCGGGCGCCCGGCAGGTCGACGGAGGTGTCCCGCGCCTCGCTGCCGCGCAGCACCCTCGGCAGCAGCGCGTACCGGTCGAAGGCCCGCTCGTTGTCGGCGAGGACGCGTTCCCGGTCCGCCCCGCCCGCCACGTAGTCGTAGTGCGCCGGGTCGAGGATCCCGCGCGCCTCGTCGTGCAGCCGGCCGAGCGTCACGGTGCCACCGGGGCCGGAGCGAGCCGGGCGGCGAGGAACGCGCGCAGCGGCGCCCGGTGGACCTCCTCGCTGTCCCACTCGTTCTCCAGGTTCTCCGTGAGGTGGTGTTCGGCGACGAACGCACCGGCCCGGTACCAGCGCACCACCGGATGCAGATAACGGCCGTCGAGGCCCCGCACGTCCTGCTGGGACGTGCGGCCCGCGGTGACGTCGAAGGGGTCGACCCGGTCGTGGTCCGCCCCGTACTCCAGGGTGATCACCGCGTGGGCGGCCACCGGCCCGAAGTCCCCGGCGCGCACGGCCTGCGGGACGTGGGCGACGGGAACCTCCTCGGCGTAGCTCAGGGTGCCGTCGGGGGCGACGAGCAGGAGGTCGCCGAGGACGGCGAACTGCTGCCACAGCGCGGAGGACCGGTTGACGCGGGTGATGACCGCGTCGACGGCCCGCTCGGGATCGTCCCCGAGGTCCGTCCGCGGCCAGGGCTCACCGTGGTGCAGCTGCCGCAGCGCCCGGTACAGGGCGCGGACCGAGTAGCGGAAGCCGTGGACGAAGCCGGTCGTGGCCTTCTTGAAGTCACGGCCCTGGGTGAGGGTTCCGGCGAAGTACAGGCCGGGCACGTCGACCGACTCGCCGACGGGCGTCACGGCCGGGAAGCGGCCGTCCACGATCAGGGACGGTGTGCAGGTGTCGTCGAAGAGCGAGGCGTCGAACCGGAAGCCGGTGGCGACGATCACCCGGTCGTAGTGGAGCTCCTTGACCACCTCGTCGACCCGCTCGAACGCCACGGGCACGGTGAAGCCGTCGCCCTCGCGCCGGACGGCGAGCACCCGCCCGTCGAGCAGCGCGTTCTGCGACTTCAGCTGGTAGCTGTCGAGGAAGTTGTTGTTGACCGCGCGCAGGTGTCCGACGTAGTGCGACTGCCATGCCAGCCGCAGGGAGCCGGAGCCGACGAGGTGGATGACCGACGCCGTCTCCATCAGAGCGTCGGCCGTCTCGAAGGCGGAGTTGCCCCGCCCGATGACGAGCACCCGCTGACCGGTGAAGGACTCCGGGTCGGGGTCGAACGTGTCGTAGCGCTCGGCCAGTTCGATCCCCGCAACGCGCGGCAGGTTCGGCAGGGACACCCCGGTGGCGACCACCAGGCGCCGGGTCCGCCACACCGTGCCGGTCCGGTCGGTGACGGTGAAGCCGTCGGCGTGGCGGGAGACGCGCTCCACGGCGGTGTCGTACCGCACGCGCGCCCCGGTCCGGGCGGCGAAGTCCGACAGGTAGCGGACCATGTCGTCGGCCGGTGGGAAGTAGCGGCGGCTGTAGCGGGTGAACAGCAGCTCCGGGTCGTCGCTCAGCAGCGAGTTCCAGTCCATCCGCAGCCGCAGCTCCGGATCCTCGTACCCGGTGTGCACCTTGTTGATAGAGATGAGCCGGCGGTGCCGCGGGAACCGGGTGAAGAACGTGCCGGGACCGCCGCCGCGCTCCAGGACGACGTAGTCCGCACCGTCACGCTCCAGGAAGGCGGCGAGCTGCAGTCCCGCGGGCCCCGCTCCGATGATCAGATAGTCGTGCGCCATGGGGCGGAAGCTATCCACCCCAATTCAGAGCGCTCTGAGATTGCCCGCCTACGTTCTCCGCTCGTGCCCACCACCACGGACAGCGTCCTTCTCACCGGCCCCCTGGACTCCGCCGCCCTGCGCCGCGCGGCGGCACCGCTCACCGTCCACGTGGACGACGAGGCCCGTGCCCGCATCGACCGCGGCCGCCGCTTCTTCCACGCCCTGCGCCACGGCGACGACCGCCCGATCTACGGCGCCACCACGGGCTTCGGCGCGCTCGCCGGATACCCCGGCCGCGCCGACGAGGCCGACCAGTGCGACAACACCCTGGCCCACCTCGGCGCCGGCCAGGGCCCGGACCTGCCGCACGAGATCACACGCGCCGCCCTGCTGCTGCGCACCTGGTCCCTCGCCCAGGGCCTCTCCGGGGTGTCCGCCGACGTCGTCGACCGGCTCGCCGCGACGTTCGCCACCACGTTCACGCCCGCCGTCCCCCGCTACGGCTCCGTCGGCGCCAGCGGCGACCTCATCCCGCTCGCCTACGCCACCCAGGCGCTGCGCGGCCGGGGACACGCCTACCTCGACGGCCGCCGCATGCCGGCCGCCGACGCGCTGACCGTCGCCGGACTGCGCCCCCTCGTACTCGGCGGCCGTGACGCGCTCGCCCTCGTCAACGGCACCTCCGTCACCACCGCGGCCACCGCCCTGGCCCACGACCGCGTGCGCGCCGCCCACCGCTCACTCACGGCCCTCACCTGCCTGCTGACCGACCTCCTCGGCTGCGACCCCGGCTTCCTCGACGCGGACCTGCTGCGCGCCTACGGCCACCCCGGCGCGATCGACGTCGGCGCGCGCATGCGCCGCACGCTCGCTGGCACCACGCCCTCCGGCACCCGGCCCCTGCAGGAGCCCTACAGCATCCGCTGCGCCCCACAACTGCTCGGCGCGGCGGAGGACGCCCTGCGCTACGTCGACGGCGTGGTCGCCGCGGACCTCGGCGGCGTCAGCGACAACCCGCTGTTCTTCCCCGCCGACGCCGACGCCGACGCCGCCGGCGACAGGGCGGGAGAGGGCAAGGCGGTGCACGGCGGGAACTTCTTCGGGCAGCCCGCGGCGTTCGCCGCCGACCTGCTCGCCTCCGTCACCGCCCAGCTGGGCAACCTCGCCGAACGCCAGCTCGACCTGCTGGTGGACCCGGCGCGCAACGGCGGCCTCCCGCCCATGCTCACCACCACCCCGGGCACCCAGCACGGCCTCCAGGGCGTGCAACTGGCCACCACCGCCTTCGTCGCCGAGATCCGCCGCGCCGCCACCCCCGCCGCCATGCAGAGCCTGCCGACGAACCTGCACAACCAGGACGTCGTCCCGTTCGGCACCCAGGCCGCCCTGCGCTCCTACGACACGGCGGAACTGCTCGGCCTGCTGTGCGGGTCGCTCGCACTCGGCCTGCGCCAGGCCGTCCACGCCGGAGCCCGCCGCCCCACCGCCCCCCGGTGCGGCGCACTCCTCGACACCCTCATCGACGCGATCCCCCCGGTCGAGCCCGACCGCCCCCTGGACGCGGACGTGCGCGCCGCGGCACGCCTGCTGTCCACGCTCGACCCGTCCTGACCGGGCGGGCCGGAACCGCGTCGGACGGGGCGGTCCACTGCGGGAGCCGGATGGTGAACCGGGCACCCTGCCCGGGACGGCCGGCGGCGACGACGGTGCCCCCGTGCCCGGTGACGACCTCCCGCAACAGCGCCAGCCCCAGCCCGTACCGGCCTCCGCCGCCGCTCCGGTGGAACCGCTCGAACAGCCGTTCCGTCTCCGCCGGGTCGAAGCCATGACCGGTGTCCGTCACGGTCAGCCGGACCGTGGCGCCGACGTGCGCGAGGACCACCTCGATCCGTCCGCCTTCCGGGGTGTGGCTGATCGCGTTGGACAGCAGCTCGCCGACGGCGCGGCGCAGTGCGGACTCGATGCCGTCGACGAACAGGGGGTGCGGGGGGCCGTCGACGTCGACGCTCAGGCGGCGGTCCCGGGTCCGGTCCGACTCCTCGGCCACCACCGACCGGGCCAGCGCGACCAGGTCGACCGGCCGGCGTTCCGACGGCCGCGCCGGGCCCGCCGTCAGGCTCGCGGACAGCAGCAGGTCGTCGAGCACCTCGCCGAGCCGGCCGACCGAACCGACCAGCCGGGTCAGCCCCTCGCGGTGCGGGGCCGGCAGATCCTCGGCGACCGCCTGCCGGGACAGCACCTGCGCCCGCGTGTACACCTGGGTGATCGGCGTGCGCAGTTCATGACTGGCGTCCGTGACGAACCGGCGCTGCCGGGAGAGCGCCTCGGCCAACGGCGCCACCGACAGGCGCCCGAGGACCCATCCCGCGACGGCGGCGGCGAGCAGCCCCACCGCCTCGGCCACGCCCAGCGCGAACCACAGGTGGGTGCGGTCGGCCAGCTGGAAACGCATGTCGAACACCGCCTGCACCACGGTCCCGTCCGCCCTCACCTGCGTGCGCACCAGGTAGACCGTGCCGTCCCGGCGCAGGGTGCGCTCCACGGCCTCGTGGGTGCGGTGCACCCGAACCAGGTCGGGGCGCACCGGGAACCCGGCCGGGGCGTTCGCCAGGGGAGCCACGCCCGGCGTGTACAGCCAGGTGCACACCGGCGGGCTCGACGGGTCGCCGCGCGCGGCGCCGTAGCGCAGCTCCCGCCACACCTGCTCGTGCTGCGCGTGCGTCATCACCTGGTCGGCGACAGCGCCGACGACCGTGACCAGCAGCGTGACGACCACCCCGGTGATCACGGTGATCCGCAGCCGTGCCCGGCGCACCGCCGACCACTCCGCGTGGGCCGACGACCTCACAGCGCCCCCAGCCGGTAACCGAGTCCGCGGACCGTGCACACCACCTGCCGGCCCAGCTTGCGCCGCAGGTAGTAGACGTAGGTGTCGACGATGGACGACGCCGGCGCCTCCTGGAACACCGTCCGGCGCAGTTCCGTCCGCGAGTACACGAGGTCGGGGCGCGAGGCGAGCAGCCACAGCAGCGCGAACTCCCGGGCGGCGAGGGCGATCCGCTCGCCGTCGGCCAGCTCGACCTCCCTGCGCGCCACGTACAGGTGGCCCGAGCCGATCCTCAGGACGTCGGTGACCTCCAGCGCCCGCCGGCACAACGCCCGCAGCCGGGCGATGAGTTCCTCGAGTTCGAACGGTTTGACCAGGTAGTCGTCCGCGCCGGCGTCGAGCCCGTCCACCCGGTCGTGCAGGGTGCCCATCGCCGTCAGCAGCAGCACCGGCGTGCGCAGCGCCCGGGAGCGGAGCCGGCCCAGCAGGTCCAGGCCGTCCAGCACCGGCAGACGCCGGTCGAGGACGACGACGTCGTACTGCCGGGTGAGGCCGAGATGCAGGCCCCGCTGACCGTCGGTCGCGACGTCGACCGCGTAACCCTCCCCGCCCAGTACCTCGGAGAGCATCGTCACGAGCTCCTGGTCGTCCTCGACCAACAGCAGCCGCCGGCGGTCCGGTGTACGCCCGTGCGCCACTGCCCACTCCCCTCGTCCTCGCTGTCCGCGTCAACTCACCAGAGTGACAGGAGAGTTGAGTGGAGCGGGAGGGGCGTGAACTCGTCGTGGCCGGAAACCGCGCCGACGGCACGGGCCGGGCGCCGCCTTCGTCCGGCTCGGCGGTGCGGGCTCTCCCGCACCCCGGCGCCGGGGCACCATGCGACCCCTTCACCCGCCGCTCGCCCAGCAGGCCTGCCCACGTCCCACGGCGCCATGATCGGTTCCCGGTCCGGCAGGCTGACGGCGTGCACCGCCGAGCGGACCGGGATGTCCGGTGCGGGGAGCCACGGCCGGGAACCGCGGTGCGGGAACCGAGCCGGTGCGGGGCGCCGCGGGGCCGCCGCCGACCGGAGAGCCCGGACGGTAAAATATTCTTGTACTGGGTTGAAATGGGTGAAAATGGCACTACAGGACAAGGGTGCTGAGCGCCGACCGGACGGCACGCCCGAGCCGTGCACCACGACCCCGACCACCGCCGTCGCCATCGCCGACGAGCGGGGTGTGATCACGGGGTGGAGCGAGGAAGCCCGGAGCCTGCTCGGTTACGTACCCGGGGAGGTCGTCTCGCGCCCCGCGGCCGATCTGCTCGTCTCGCACCTCCCCCCGTCGGCCCTGCGCCGTCTGGCGGAACAGGCGCCGTGGTACGGCGTCGTCCCGGCCCGGCACCGGGACGGCCGGACGGTGGACGTGGTGGTCCGGGCCTGCCCGTGCCCGGACGGGGACGGGCGGACCCAATGGGTCCTCACGGCCGCGGTTCCGGACGGCCCGAGCCTGCCCGGGGAGGACAAGGGCACTCTGCTGAGGGAACTCACCCTGTCCCAGCTCCCGGTCGCCGTGGCGTTCTACGACCGGGACAACCGGGCGGTGGGAGCCAACGACGTGATAGCCCGGATAGTGGGCCTGCCCGAGGAGCGGATACGAGGGCGCCGCCTCATGGACTTCCTGCCCAGTCCGGCATACGACGAATTCACAGAGCTCCAGGACCAGGTGGTGCGCACCGGGGAACCCGTGCACGTGGTGCGGTACCTCCGCGCACCCAGCGAGTCACGGGGACGCGCCTGGTCCGTGTTCCTCTCTCCGTTGAAGAACCACCTCGGCCAGGTGCAGGGATCGTCCATCGCGCTTCTCGACATCACCGAGCAGTACCTGGCCCGCCAGCGGCTGCTGCTGGTCAATGAGGCCGGCAACCGCATCGGCAGCACCCTGGACATCACGCGTACCGCGCAGGAACTGGCCGATGTGGTCGTCCCCCGGCTCGCGGACTACGCCTCCGTCGATCTGCTGGAGTTCGTCCATCGCGGCGAGGAGCCGCCCGACGGCCCGCCGCGCGGTCCGATCAGCATGTGCCGGACCGCACGGCAGGCGGGCACCGACGCCCTCCTCGGCACCATGCTCCGGCTGGGGAGCAAGGTGGAGTACCCGGCGTCCGCGCCCACGGCCGAGTGTCTGGCCACCGGCCGTTCCGCGGTGTACGAGGTGAACGGCTCCTCCATGCTCCGATGGGCGGCTCAGGACCCCCAGCGGGCCACCCGGATCCTCCTGTCCGGGGCGCACTCGGTGATGGTGGTGCCGATGCGCGCTCGTGGTGTCACTCTCGGCTCCGTCTTCCTGGGCCGCACCCGACACCCGGAGGCGTTCGAAGAGGACGACGTCCTGCTGGCCGACGAGATCACGGCCAGGGCCGCGGTGTGCATCGACAACGCCCGTCGCTACACCCGTGAGCGCATCACGGCCGTGACCCTGCAGCGCAGTCTGCTGCCCATGACACTGCCCAGCCAGCCGGCGGTCGAGGCCGCCTCCCGCTACCTGCCCGCCGGAGGCCGGGCCGGCGTGGGGGGTGACTGGTTCGACGTCATCCCGCTCTCCGGAGCCCGGGTCGCCCTGGTGGTCGGTGATGTCGTCGGCCACGGGGTCCAGGCCTCCGCCACCATGGGGCGGCTGCGCACGGCCGTCCGGACCCTGGCCGACATCGACCTGCCGCCCGACGAGCTGCTCACCCACCTCGACGACGTCGTCATCCGCCTGTCCTCCGAGGCCGCGGCCGACGCCGACATCGCCGGAGACATCGGCGCCACCTGTCTCTACGCGGTCTACGACCCCGTCTCCCGCCGCTGTCGCCTGGCCCGGGCCGGCCACCCGCCGCCCGTCGTGGTGACCCCGGACGGCGAGGCGGCCTTCCTCGACCTCCCCGCGAGCCCACCGCTCGGCCTGGGAGGCCTGCCCTTCGAGGCGTGCGAGGTCGAACTGCCCGAGGGCAGCCTCCTCGCCCTCTACACCGACGGCCTGATCGAAGCCCGCGGCCATGAGATCGACGAGAGGCTCGGTGCGCTGCGCCGGACCCTCGCCCGGCCCGCGCAGGCGTTGGACACGCTCTGCGACGACGTGCTCGCGACGCTGCTGCCCGCCCCTCCCGACGACGACATCGCCCTGCTCGTCGCCCGCACCCGCGCCCTGGGAGCCGACCAGGTCGCCACCTGGAGTCTGCCCTCGGAACCCGTCGTCGTCGCCCAGGCACGCAGACAGGCCACCGACCAGCTGACGGCCTGGGGGCTGGACGAGTCCGCCTTCGTCACCGAGCTGGTGGTCAGCGAGCTGGTCACCAACGCCATCCGCTACGGCCGGCCTCCCATCCAGCTGCGGCTGATCCACGACGGCAGCCTCATCTGCGAGGTCTCCGACGCCGGCAGCACCTCCCCGCACCTGCGCCGTGCCCGCTCCTTCGACGAGGGCGGACGCGGACTGCTCCTCGTCGCCCAGTTCGCCTGGCACTGGGGCACCCGCCACGCCGCGCAGGGCAAGACGATCTGGGCCGAGATACCTCTGGCGGCCTGAACGGACGTGGCCGGCCAGGACGCGTGACGGGGCCCGGGGCGGACGCACCGGAACTGCGGGAGGTTGCGTGGCGGGAGGCTTCCGGACGTGCGCGTCGCAGCCCGCCCAGGGCCGGGCCGCTCGACGTCGCGGTCCTACCCGGCGTTCGGCGCGGAAGTGGTGTGCCGTACGACGAGGCGCGGGGTCATCGTGGTCTGCACCGCGTGGTCCCGTTTGCCTTCCACCCGTTCGATGAGCAGGCGCGCTGCCGTACCGCCCATGTCGAGGCCGGCTTGGTCGACGCTGGTGAGCTGGACGGTGGCGAGGTCGGCGAGAGCTGTGTTGTTGTAGCCGGCGAGGGACAGGTCACCGGGAATCCCGAGCCCCAGCTCATGGGCCGCACGCCAGACGCCGAGGGCGACCACGTCTGCTCCCGCCATGATGGCGGTAGGTGGATTCTCGCTGGTCAGGAGGCTCATTCCGGCCTTGTAGCCCCCTTCGTCGGTGTACGCGGAGCGGGAGATGCGCGCGTGCTCCGCCAGGCCGTGACGTTCCATCGCCTCGGTGTATCCGCCGGCCAGGACGATCTCCGGTGTGTGCCGCCACTTGCTGGCCTGGCTGCCGGGCGAGGCGACGAGGGCGATGCTGCGATGCCCGAGCGAGACCAGGTGATCCACCACCAGTCCGGCGCCGACTCCGTCGGCGTCGACGACGGAGTCGTGCAGAGGGGACTGGTCGTGATGCCCGATGACGACCGTCGGCGTCGACTCCGCGATCGCCAGGACCTCCGCGCGAGGGGTCCCGGGAGCGACGAGGATGAGCCCGTCCATCTGCCGGTCGATCATGGACTGGGTGGTCTTGCTCTGGGACGCGGCGCCGAAGCCCGCAGCGCCGATCAGGATGGTGTACTCACTGTCCTGGAGTGCCTGATGGATGCCGTCGAGGATGTCCGCGAAGAACGTGTTGCGGATGCTGTCCAGCAGCACACCGATCGTGTAGGTCCGACCCCGCATACCTCGGGCCGCCGCATGCGGGCGGTATCCGAGCTCGGCGATCGAGGCGCGCACCTTCTCCTGCATCGCGCCGCTCACTCCGTAGGCATTGCGGAGAACCTTGGACACGGCCGTGGTGGACACGCCCGCGTGCTGTGCCACGTCCGTGATCGTGACCCGCTTCTGCCTCCGGACGTCCTGCCCCATGCCGTGCCCCCTCGCTCGGTCCTTGATGAATCCAACGGTTTTCGCGATGAGCTGGGCCAGGCGCCAGCGTTGATCAGCTGTCGTTGATGTTACCGCTGCGTGTCTTGACGGCGATCCCCCGGGAGTGCAGTGTGGTGCGCGTTCGGTTTGAATAACGTTTTACAAAATCGCGTTCGGGTCGCCTGGCCTGGCTAGTGCCACGGGCCTCCGTTTCAACGATGACTGGGAGCCATGCTGTGACCACTGACTCTTTCCGTTCGCGGAGGGCCCGCACCATGGGGCTGACCGCCGGTGCGGCCGCGATAGCCGTATTTGTCTCCGCTTGCGGCGGCACGGGCGGGGCTTCCGCGACCTCCTCGAAGAACTTCGGCTACCTGAGCGTCACCGAGAACACGACGGTGAAGTCGAATCTGACGACCCTCTCCAAGGGGGCGTGCAAGACGGAGAACGATGCCCAGCCTTTGAAGGTGGAGACGGTCCCGCAGTCCAGCCTGGACCAGAAGCTCCAGCTGCTCGCCGGCCAGGACGCCCTGCCGGTGCAGTTCGCCGCGGGCAACGCGCCGGCACTCACCCAGAAGCTCGCGCAGTCGGGCCAGGTCGCGGACCTGGAGAAGCAGTTGCAGGACCTGGGGGTCTACGACCAGCTGGAGCCCGCGGCGGTTTCCACCATCAAGGCGCTCTACGGCGGCAAGGTCGAGGTACTGCCCTACGAGTACAACATCGAGGGGATCTTCTACAACAAGAAGATCTTCACCGACAACGGGCTGAGTGTCCCCGGCACCTGGGACGAACTCGTCGCCGCGGCGGCGAAGCTGGAGGCCAAGGGCATCCAGCCGTTCTCCGCCTCCGGCCAGCAGGGCTGGCCGATCACCCGTCTGGTCAGTGGCTATCTCTACCGCAGCCTCGGCCCCGACGCCCTCGAGGACGTCGCGGAGGGCAAGGCCGAGCTCACCGACCCCGAGTACGTCAAGGCTGCCCAGCAGGTCGCCGACCTCGGGAAGAAGGGCTACTTCGGCAAGGGCGTCGGCTCGATCGACTACGACACCTCGCTGAACCAGTTCCTCACCGGCAAGGCAGGCATGCTCTACATGGGCAGCTGGGCGCTCGCGAACATCGCCGACGAGAAGCAGAACACCGTCGGCGCGGAGAACATCGGCTTCATGCCGTTCCCCGCGGTCACGGGCGGCAAGGGCTCGATCGACCAGTACCCCTCCAACGTCGGCCTCGGTATCGCCCTCGGCGAGAAGACCTTCGACAAGAACACCGGCGCCTGGGTCTCCTGCATCGCCAAGAACTACGGCAGCACCGCGCTGAAGGACAGCGGCACCATCTCCGGCTTCAAGGTCAACACCGAAGTCGAGGACGCCAACGAGGTGACCACCCAGGTCCGCGACACCATCAGCGCCTCGAAGCAGAACGTCCTGTGGTTCGAGGCCCTGTTCAGCACCAAGGCCACCACCGTCAGCCAGACCAACGCCGCCGGCCTGGTCAGCGGCGGTGTCAGCGCGGAGAAGTTCATGCAACTGGTCCAAGACGCCCTCGACAGCCAGTGACGCGGCCGGCTGCCCGGCGGGCCCCTGTCCCCGCCGGGCAGCCGCCGTCCCCCAGCAGGCATCTCTAGAAACCGGACTTCCCACATGCACCGCGTACTCGGCGACCGCAGGGCGACCCTGATCCTTCTGGGCCCGGCGCTGCTCGTCTACTCACTGATCATGCTCGTCCCCATGGTGTGGTCGTTGGGGTACTCGTTCACCAAGGGCAACACCATCGAAGGGTTCACCGGCGACGGCCTGGGCAACTTCCAGCGGCTGTTCACCGACCCCGCCGTGCGTGAGGCCCTGTGGTTCACCGCGAAGTACGCCGTGGTCGTCAGCGTCGGCCAGGTCGTCGTGGGCTACCTGCTGGCGCTGCTCTACGTCTTCTTCCTGAGGAAAGCGTCAGCGCTCATCCGGACGCTGGTCTTCTTCCCGGTGGTCCTGCCCACGGTCGCGGTCGGCCTCCTGTTCCAGAAGTTCTTCCAGGTGGCCCCGCAGACCGGACCGGTCAACTCCCTCCTGAACGCGGTCGGCCTGGACTCCATCGACTGGTTCAGCAGCGCGGGCCACGCCTTCTGGGTCCTCGTCATCATGGACATCTGGCGCTCGATGGGCTTCTACGCCGTCCTGCTCTTCGCCGGCCTGGTCGACATCCCCGAGGAGGTCCTGGAGTCCGCACGGCTCGACGGCGCCTCCGGCCTGCGCCTCATCCGGCACATCGTGCTGCCGATGTCCTTCCCCGTACTGATGTCGTCCCTGATCTTCAGCATCAACGGCACGCTCAAGGTCTTCGACTCCATCGTCGCTCTCACCAACGGCGGCCCCGGCAACGCCACGACACCGCTCACCCTGTACATGTTCCAGACGTCGTTCACCTACAGCGACTACGGCTACGGCAGCTCCATCGCGCTGCTGCTGACCGTCGTCTGCCTCATGGTGACGCTGGTCGTCTTCCGTGTCTCGCGGCGCGACCTCACGAAGGGCTGATCCCCATGGCCATCGACACGCCCTCGAAGACCACCGGCGCCCGCCAGGGCCGACGGCCCGCGTCCCCCCTCGTGCCCTCGCGCCGCCGCTCCGCCCGGATCTGGGTCAGGATCGTCGTCACGCTGCTGCTGATCGTCGAGATCTACCCCCTGGTGTGGATGTTCCTCACGTCGCTGAAGTCCAACAGCGACTACCTGAACAACTCCACCTGGAGCCTGCCCACCACCTGGGAATGGGGCAACTACACCGAAGCCTGGACCACCGGCAACATCGGCCTGTACATCCAGAACAGCCTGCTCGCCGTCCTGCCGGCGCTCGCCCTGATCCTCCTGCTGGGAACAGCGGCCGGATTCGCGCTCCAGGTGATGGTCTGGAAGGGCCGCAGCCTCACCCTGCTGATCTTCCTGGCCGGCATGATGATCCCGCCGCAGATGATCCTCCTGCCGCTGTTCACCGTGTACTTCCAGACCGGCCTGTCCGGCACCCTGTGGCCGCTCGTCCTCACCTACACCGGCACCGGCCTGCCGCTGACGGTCTTCATGATGGCCACCTACTACAAGACCGTGCCCAGGGAACTCTTCGAGGCCGCCGCCCTGGACGGCGCCGGCATCCTGCGCTCCTTCTGGACCATCAGCGTCCCCATGGTCCGCAACGCCATCCTCACCGTCGGCCTGGTGCAGTTCTTCTTCATCTGGAACGACCTGCTGATCGCGCTGACCTTCACCAACAACCAGGACCTGCGCACCATCCAGGTCGGCCTGCTCAACTTCACCGGAGACTTCGGCGCCACCCAGTACGGCCCGCTGTTCGCGGCGATCTGCATCAACGTCTTCGGCACCCTCGTGATCTACCTGTTCCTCAACCAGAAGGTCATGAAGGGCCTGACCTCGGGCGCTGTCAAGGGCTGACCCCACTCCACGCCACCGGCTGCCCGCTCCCGCTTTTCCAGGAAGGTCCCCCCAGCAGTGTCCCTTCAGCCTGCCCCGATCACGTTCGAACACTTGCGCGACGGTCTCGGTATCGGCGTTGCCGAGCCCCGCCTGACCTGGCGACTTCCCGACGGATGCGTTTCCCAGGACGCCTACGAGATCGAAGTCGACCGCGCCGGCTCCGTCCACCGCACCGGCCGCGTCCCCGGCACCTCCTCCCGCCTCGTCGCCTGGCCCGCGCGGCCTCTCGCCTCCCGGGAGCGGGCCGCCGTGCGGGTGCGGGTCTGGACCGACGGCGAAAGCGAACCCTCGGCGTGGAGCGACGCCGCCACCGTCGAGGCCGGACTGCTGCTGGCCCACGACTGGACCGCCGTCCCGGTCGGTCCCGCCTGGCCCGAGGACCCCGACACCGACCGGCGCCCCGCACTCGTCCGCAAGGACTTCACCCTCACCGGCCGGCCGGTGAGGGCCCGCCTGTACGCCACCGCGCACGGCCTGTACGAGGCCGAGATCAACGGCCGTCGGGTCGGCGACGACGTCCTCTCCCCGGGCTGGACCGTCTACGGCGAGCGGCTGCGCTACTACACCTACGACGTCACCGGCCACCTCACCGAGGGCGCCAACACCATGGGCGCCTGGCTCGCCGACGGCTGGTACCGCGGGCGGATCGGCTTCGACGGCGGCTACCGCAACCTCTTCGGCGGCGACCAGTCCCTCATCGCCCAGCTGGAGGTCACCTACGAGGACGGCACCACCGACACGGTCGCCACCGACCCCACCTGGCAGGCGGCCACCGGCCCCCTCCTCTTCACCGGACTGTACGAGGGGGAGACCTTCGACCGCCGTCTCCACGACCGGGACTGGTCCCGCCCCGGGCGTCCGGGCCGCGACGACGCGGCCTGGTCGGCCGTCGCGACCGGCGTCCGCGACCCGCGCACCCTGGTCGCCCCGCAGGGCCCGCCGGTGCGCTGCACCCAGGAGATCGCCCCCGTCGCCGTCACCACGAAGCCCGACGGACGCCACCTCCTCGACTTCGGCCAGAACCTCGTCGGACGCCTGCGGATCACCGTCGACGGACCGGCCGCCACCACCGTGACCCTGCGCCACGCCGAGGTCCTCGAGGACGGCGAACTCGCCACCCGGCCACTGCGCGAGGCCGTCTCCATCGACACCTACGTCCTCGACGGTTCCGGCCGTCAGACCTGGGAGCCCCGCTTCACCGTGCACGGCTTCCGCTACGCCGAGATCGACGGCTGGCCCGGGGAACTCGCCGAGGACGCGGTCGTCGCCCGGGTCCACCACACCGACATGCTCCGTACCGGCTGGTTCGAGTGCAGCGACCCACTGGTCAACCGGCTGCACGAGAACGTCGTCTGGAGCATGCGCGGCAACTTCGTCGACCTCCCCACCGACTGCCCGCAGCGCGACGAACGCCTCGGCTGGACCGGCGACATCCAGGTCTTCGCCCCCACCGCGAGCTTCCTCTACGACTGCGCCGGCATGCTCGACTCCTGGCTCACCGACGTCGGCGTGGAACAACTGCCCGACGGCACCGTCCCCTGGTACGTGCCCGTCATCCCCGGCGGCCCGATCTGGACCCCCATCAGGCCCGGCGCCGCCTGGGGTGACGTCGCCGCCCTCACCCCCTGGGTGCTCTACCAGCGCTTCGGCGACCTCGAACTGCTGCGCCGCCACCACCCGATGGCCCGTTCCTGGGTCGACCTGATGGAACGTCTGGCCGGCGAGAGCCGTCTGTGGGACACCGGGGACCAGCTCGGGGACTGGCTGGACCCGATCGCTCCGCCGGACGACCCGGCGGCCGGCCGCACCGACCGCTACCTGGTGGCCACCGCCTACTTCGCCTGGTCGGCCCGGCATGTGGAGTTCGCCGCCCGCGAGCTGGGCGACGAACCGGCCGCCCGGCACTACGGCCGCCTCGCCGACGAGGTCTCCGCGGCCTTCCGCGCCCGCTACGTCGGTGCCGACGGCCGGATGACCAGCGACGCGCCGACCGCGTACGCCGTCGCCCTGTCCTTCGGACTGCTCGAGGACGACCGGCAGCGGCGGCTCGCCGGTGACCGTCTGGCGGAGCTGGTCCTGGAGGACGACGGGCGGATCGCCACCGGGTTCGTCGGCACGCCCCTGATCTGCGACGCGCTGACCGACACCGGGCACGTCGACGTGGCGTACCGGCTGCTCACCCAGACCGACTGCCCGTCCTGGCTCTACTCCGTCACCATGGGCGCGACCACCATCTGGGAGCGCTGGGACAGCATGCGCCCCGACGGCAGCCTCAACCCGGGCGGTATGACCTCCTTCAACCACTACGCCCTCGGCGCCGTCGCCGACTGGATGCACCGGGTCGTCGCCGGTATCGCGCCCGCCTCGCCCGGCTACCGCACCATCACCTTCCGCCCCCGCCCCGGCGGCGGCATCACCTGGGCGAAGGCCCGCCACGAAACCCCCTACGGCACCGCCGCGGTGTCCTGGGAGCAGACACCGGCCGGACTGACCGTCGACGTCGCCGTCCCCAGCGGCTGCCAGGGCGTCGTCGAACTGCCCGGTCGCGCGCCCCTCACGGTGGGGCCCGGTGAGCACCGCCTCGTCACCGGCGACCTCGACCGCACCGCCGCCTGACAGCGCGCTCCCGCACCCGGCCCGACCCGCCGGACCGGGAGCGGCTGCCTCGCCGGCCCACGAGTCTCCCCCCGGGCTGTCCCGCCTCCTGACCCGGGCAGCCCGGGGGGACGAAAAACGTGGGGCGGCGGCGGGACGTGCCTGACCCCGTCCTGCCACCGCCTCTCCTCCAAGGTTCAAGCCGCTCATGGAAATGCACGGGCCGCGTCTCCGCGCCGCCCAGCAAACCGCTTTCGCATCAAGGAGGATGTGACGTGCATCGATCCGGAGGACTTACCCGACGCGAGGTCGTCGCCGTATCCGTCGCCGCGGTGGGAGGGGCCGCGGTCGCCACGGCCGGACTTCCCACCCCGGCCGCCGCCGCCCCGCGGGACACGGCGTCGGCCGACCAGCCCTGGCTGGACCAGCGCCAGTCCGCGGCCCGCCGCGCCGCCGCGCTGCTGGACGCCATGACCGCGGACGAGCAGATCGTCCTCGTCACCGCCGTCGACCCCGCCGAGTACGCGCCGCTGGCGCACCTCGGCATCCCCGCCATGACCCGGGTGGACGCCTCGGGCGGTCTGCGGGGCGACACCCAGGTGACCGCCTTCCCGGCGCCGAACGCACTCGCCGCCACCTTCGACGCCGAACTCGCCGAGCGTTACGGCACCGCCATCGGCGCCGAGGCCCGCGCCAAGGGCTGGAACGTCCTGCTCGGACCGACCATCGACATCGACCGCAACCCGCGCACCGGCCGCGAGGCCGAGAGCTACGGCGAGGACCCCCTGCTCAGCGGGGTCATCGGCGCCGCGGTCGCGAAGGGCTTCCAGAAGAACGACGTCATAGCCCAGCTCAAGCACTTCACCGCCTACAACCAGGAAGAGGGACGCAACTCCCTCGACGTGAAGGTGTCGGAGCGGGCACTGCGCGAGGTGTACTTCCCGGCGTTCGAGCACGCCATCCGGGAGGGCGGGGCCCTGTCGGTCATGGGCTCCTACCCCATGGTCAACGGTGTGTACGCGTGCCAGAACGCGCACCTCATCAGCGCCCTCAAGGACGACCTCGGGCTGAAGGGCTACCTCGGCACCGACTTCTACCCCTGGGGCGACCGGGTCGAGGAGATCAACGCCGGCGTCGACTCCGGCGCGCTCATCCCCGACCTGCCGAAGGCGGCCTTCACCGACGGGCGGATCCCCGAGAGCCGTACCCGGGACGCGGCCCGCCGCATCCTCTACGCCCTGTTCGCCTCCGGCGCCTACGACAACCCGCTGCCCGGGAAGCCGGCCGACGTGGCCACCAGCGACGCGCACCAGGAGCTCGCCCGTGAGACCGGCGAGCAGGCGACCGTGCTGCTGAAGAACGAGGGCGGGCTGCTGCCGCTGGCGAGAAAGACCACGGTCGCCGTGATCGGCCCGGCCGGTGAGGACGCCATGACCGGCGTCGAGGGCTCCTCCTACGTCGACCCGGGTGACTTCACCACGGCGCTGGAGGCCATCACCGCCAAGGCGGGCGCCTCCCGGGTGCTGTTCTCCCAGGGCACCCTCGGCGACATACCGCTGCCCGTGGTCCCCGGCGATGTGTTCACCACGCCGGGCGGCGCGGCCGGCCTGCACGCGGAGTTCTTCTCCGGCGAGGACTTCGCCGGCGACCCGCTGATCGCGCAGACGGTGACCGACGTCGACTTCCAGGGCAGCGCCCCGGTCGACGGACTGCCGTCGAAGTGGTCGGCCCGCTGGACCGGCCGGATCACCCCGCCCACCACCGGCCTGGTGCGCTTCACCGGCCTGCTGTCCGGCGCCGCGAAGCTGGTCGTCGACGGCACCACCGTGTTCGACGACTCGCGCTGGCTGTGGCGTTCCTTCATCGGCCCGAAGCAGTGGGCCATCGGCGGTGTGCTGCGGCTCACGGCCGGCCGGCCGGTCGACGTCACGGTGGAGTACACCACGAAGGACGTCGGCTTCAACGGCCCCGGCCTGAAGCTCGGCTGGCAGCCGGACTCCCTGATCCCGGCCGCCGTCGCCACCGCGAAGAAGGCCGAGGTGGCCGTCGTCTTCGTGAACAACTACTCCGGCGAGGGCATCGACCGCGACGACCTGTCCCTGCCCGGCGACCAGGACGAACTGATCGAGGCGGTCGCCGCGGCCAACCCCAACACGGTGGTGGTCCTCAACACCTCCGGGCCGATGCTCATGCCCTGGCTCGACCGGGTGAAGGGCGTGCTCCAGTCCTGGTACCAGGGCGCCGCGACCGGCACCGCCATCACCAACGTCCTGTACGGCGACGCCGACCCGGGCGGCCGGCTCCCGGTCACCTTCCCCGCCGACGAGCGGCAGGGACCGTCCACCTACACGGGCGGCAAGAGCGAGAGCGCCTACGGCACGATCGTGTACGACGAGGGCATCTACGTCGGATACAAGTGGTACGACAAGCACGGCGCCGAGCCGCTGTTCCCGTTCGGGCACGGCCTGTCGTACACCACGTTCAGCCATGACAAGGTCCGGGTCACCAGCCTGGGCCGCGGTGACGAGGCCGCCGAGGTCAGTGTGGAGGTCCGCAACACCGGGCACCGGACCGGCTCGGAGGTGGTCCAGGTGTACATCGGTCATCTGCCCACCAAGGTGGACACGCCCGCGCGGACGCTCGCCGGATTCGCCAAGGTGGCCCTCGAACCGGGCCGGCACCGCAAGGTGAGCGTCACTGTCACCCGGCGTCTGCTGTCGTACTGGGACGAGTCGGCGGGCAAGTGGACGACGCCCACCGGCAAGGTGCCCGTCTACGTGGGCCGTTCCGCCACCGACGTCGAACTCGTGGGCAGCATCACCGTTCGCTAGCCCGAGCTGCACTACGGGCGCTCCCCGCCCCTCCGCCCTCCCCGGGTGCCGCTGAAGGCGCAGACCGGTGAGGGCGGCCGGTACAAGCTGGAGGTGACCGGCCTCGTGGCTGTGCGAGGGCGCGGCCATCGGCAGGTTCTTCGGGTCGGGGTACGGGCCCTGGCTCATGTCCTTGGTGACCTGGACCAGGGGCCGGCCGTCCTGGGACCGGACGACCGCGAACGTCCGGCCGGCGTTCACCGGCAGCACACAGACGAAACCGCCCAGTTCGCTCTCGGAACCGATGGAGGACCCGGCGAAGCGCTTGCCGAACGCCCGTGCGGCCACCCGCTGCACGGGCGCGCCGGTCCGGCCTCCCGACCAACACGCCACCAGTCGCTGGCTCACCTGACCTCCTCGCGTGCCGGATCAGGAAGACCTGGCCAGCCTGGAGCAGCAGGGTTACCGATACGCAAGGGATCGAAAGGACACCTCGCACACTGCCGCGAGGCGGCCCGGCTGCACGAACGCCTGGGACCAGAGATCGTCGCCCTGGCCGAGAAGTCGGCCCGTACCGGTGATCCCATCGTCCGGCCGCTCGAGTTCTACCACCCCGGTCACGGCTACGCCTGTGTCACCGACCAGTTCCTGCCCGGCCCGGACATTCTGGCCGCGCCTGTGGTCACACGAGGAGCCACGTCGAGAAGGGTGGTCGTCCCACCGGGGACGTGGCGAGCCGACGACGATCAGGTGATCGAGGGGCCTGCGGAGATTGAAGTCGGCACACCCCTGTCACGACTGCCGTGGTTCCGTCGGATCAGCCTGGCGCTTTCATGAAGCGGGCTGTCCGCAGGCGGCCAGAAGCAGTCGACCGGGTTCCTGCCCCCGCCCTCGCCGCCTCCCGGTCAGGCACGGTCTCTGCCGCGGCTTCCCCCCGGTGCCGTTGCACCGGTGTTCCTCGGTCCTGGCGGACAGCCCTTTTTCTGATCAGCACTGCTGCGTGTATTCCAATGCGGTGTAGCGGCGCGCGGCGATGTCCTGCCTGGTACCTGTGATCAGGTTCAGGGTGTAGACGTCGTAGTCGATCGCTTGGCCGGCGATCTGGGCGAAGAGGACGAGGTCACCTTCGTCGGGGGCCATGTCGTAAGGGTGGGAGAAAGCCGCCGAGCTGGACGCACACGCCGTGCTCGGCGCCTCCGGCGGCCAGTTCGAGGACAGTCTCCTCGAACTGATCCAGTACTTCTTCGTTGTCGTCGCCGTCGTCCAGGAAGGCGCGGCTCGCGGGGGCGTAGGACCAGTCGCTCTGCAGGGTCAGTCCGACGACGGGGTAGAGGGTCTGCGGTTCGTAGACCTTGGCATGCGCGGTTTCACCGTTGAGGTCGTACGTCGGGGGGCGCTCGGTGGTCTGCGCTCCTGCGGGCACGTGGAGCACCGCGGAGGACTCCGGTTCGTACTCGATCTCGGAGAAGAAGAGCAGGTGGCCGTCGGTGGGCAGCTCGATGTCCAGGACGTTGTGCGGCAGGGCCGCGCAGTCGACGGTCAGGACGAGGGGTTCTTTGCCGTCGGCCCAGTCGGCGTCGTCCGGGAGCGAGGGCAGTCCGCCCGTGCGGGCGGCCGGGCGGGCGGTTTCCCTTTGGGCCGGGGACAGTTCATCGAGTCGGAGCAGGTAGATGCACGGGCGGGAGTGGGCGAGCTGCTCGTCGATCGATGTCATGCCCGTGATCGTGCCAGGAAGCACTGACATCCGGTCGTGGCCGGGCACGAGGCGGTCGGCGTGGTGGCGGCGGTCGGCGACGCGGTGGACCAGTGTGTCCTGTCCGTCGGGCAACGGGTCGGCGTCGGCGCGATCGCGGACTCCTGCTACGCGTCGCCGTGGTCGGCGTCGGCGGTCTGGGGCACCTGGCCATCCAGTTCCTCAGCCTGGGCGCGGACGGGACGACCTGACGAAAGCCCTGCGGCCGGCGCGCTCGGCAATCTCCCCTGGAACCAGAACCCCGCTCTCACCCTGGACCTCACAGCCCGACCTCTCTCCGGATGCCGGTGGCATGCCGTCCCGCCACGCGACGGCACCGGCCTTGGGGCCCGCCCCACACACCGGCAACTGGTAGCGCAGAGTAATGTTCAAATTGCGGAGAGTGATAGCTCGTGCCAAGGTTACGACCAGCGAGGACAGTCCCCGCTGCCTCATGGCCACACCCCCAGGAGCTCCCAGGTGTCCACTCCCACGGCCCCGCCCCCGGCGCCCAACCAGCAGCCGTACGCGCCGTACCCCGTGTACCCGCCGCAGCCGTACCAGCAGTACCCCGTGTATCCGCCGCAGCCGTACCAGCAGTACCCCGCGTACCCGCCGCCGCCTCCGTACCAGCAGTACCCCATGTACCCGCCGCAGCCGTACCCCGCGTACCCGCAGCAGGTGAACTTCCCGCCGCCGCCGCACAAGGACAAGACGTACCCGCAGCTCACGGCCTACACCGTGAAGGGAACGATCGGCGGCCAGGCGACCACCACGGTGAAGGCCGAGCTCCTCGACAAGAACGGCAAACCGATCGAGAACGCGCCGCTGACGTTCAGTATCGTGAGCGGACGTGTGCTGGGCACCAAGGCCACCGGCGGTGACGGTATCGCGGAGGTCAACGCCGGCTCGAACATCCTCGACCCCCTGATCTGGATCCAGGCGGCGGGATCCGGCTACACCGTTCACTTCTCGGGCAACGAGGACTACATGCCGGCCACGGCCACCGCGTCGATCACCCCTGCCGGCAACTGAGACCGGGGCATCGGCTCCGCCGGCGCCGAAGCTTCACCCCCAACGGCTCCCGGCGCGTGCCGGGAGCCGTTCCCGCACGCCTGTGGTGGAGGACAAGCCGTCGGGGAGCGGGTGCCGCTGTCGCCGTGCCGGGCGCTCCTATGTCGGGAACGTCGGGGTTGACACTGCGGACGGCCTGTTCGTAGCTGCCGCATGCCCAATCAATCACGCATAGACATTCAGGCGCCGTCGGGGGGAGAGCCGGTCTTCGGTGCCGGCGTCTGGCACTTCGCGACCTACGTCGATCGCTATGCCACGGACGGATACGGCGAGCCGCGCACCGTCCTGGACGCCATCAAGCTGGCCGGAGCGGTCGGTGACCTGTCGGTCCTGGACCTGAACTGGCCGTTCCCGCCCGGCGGCATCAGCACCGCCGAGGTGCGCGACGCGCTGGCCGAGCAGAACCTGCGGGCCATCGCGGTGACGCCCGAGATCTACACCGGCACGTTCGCCAAGGGCGGGTTCACCAACCCCGATCCCGCCGTGTGCCGACAGGCCATCGACCTGGTCGCGGCCTCGGCCGAGGCCGGCCGCGAACTCGGCGTCGACTACATCAAGATCTGGCCCGGACAGGACGGCTACGACTACCCCTTCCAGGCCGACTACAGCGACCTGTGGACCAAGTCGGTGGACGCGCTGCGGGAGCTGGCGCAGTCCTTCCCCGACCTGAAGTTCGCGATCGAGTACAAGCCGCGCGAGCCGCGCAACCGCATGGTGTTCTCGTCCGTGGCGCGCACCCTGCTGGCGATCGAGGACATGGGGGTCGACAACGTCGGCGTCCTGCTGGACTTCGGCCACTCCCTGTACGGAGGCGAGACCCCGGCCGAGGCCGCCCGCACGGCGATCGCCCGCGACCGGCTGTTCGCCATCGACGTCAACGACAACTTCCGCGGCTGGGACGACGACATGGTCGTCGGCTCGGTCCACCTGCTGGAGACCTTCGAGTTCTTCTTCGCCCTGCACGACGCCGGCTGGCAGGGCGTCTGGCAGCTGGATCAGTTCCCCTTCCGCGAGGACCCCGTCGAGGCCGCCCGCACCGGCATCCGCACCATGCGCGCCTTCCACCGGGCCCTCGCCTACCTCGACCGGGAAGAACTCGCTGCCGCCCAGTCCGCCCAGGACGCTCTGAAGGCGCAGCGCATCGCGAAGCGGGCGCTGTTCCGCGCCCTCGCAGAAAGCGAGTCCCAGTGACCACCGTCCTGGAGGCCGCAGCGCCGCTGCAGGCCGATGACAGCGCCGCCCGCGTCTACCATCAGCGCAGCGCCCGGCTGCGCGCGGCGTCGCCCGCCGAGGCCGCCGCGGAGCTGAAGGAGATCGCGACCGCCGTCCGCCGCGACATCCTCACCACCATCCAGTCGGCCGGCATGGGCCACGTGGGCGGTGACCTGTCCGTCACCGACCTGCTGGTCACGGCGCTGTGGGGCACCCTGCGCCTGCACCCCACCGACCCCGGTCACCCCCAGCGCGACCGGTTCGTCCTCAGCAAGGGCCACTGCGCCGCCGCCCTGTACTCCGCGCTGGCCTCCTGCGGGTTCTTCTCCCGCACCCGGCTCGCCGAGTTCATGGCACCGCTGTCGCCGCTCAACGGCCACCCCGCCCGCCTGAAGGTGCCCGGCGTGGAGACCAACACCGGCCCCCTCGGCCACGGCTTCCCGGTGGCCACCGGTATCGCCCTCGGCGCGCAGCTGCGCGGTGAGGCGTGGCGCACGATCGTGGTGCTCGGCGACGGAGAGATGCAGGAGGGCAGCAACTGGGAGGCCGCGATGACCGCCGCTCACTACCGCCTGGCCAACCTCACGGCCGTGGTCGACCGCAACCGCCTCCAGCAGGGCGCCCGCACCGCCCTGGCCAACGAGTACGACTTCCTGCCGCACAAGACGGAGGAGGACTGGGAGCGGATCGCGGAGGTCATCGGGCGGGAGGACCACGTCGGTCACCTCACCTCCATCCACAACGGGGTGGAGTTCTACGACCACACCCGTCCCTGGATCACGCACTGCAGCATCCAGAGGGTCGACGTCTACCGGACCGCGGAGAACACCACCCAGTGGCGGGAGACGTACGGCAAGCCGGTCGTCATCGACGAGTGCGGCTACGAAGGCGACATCGACGCGATCTGGGGCAACCTCAGCGCGCGGGAACTCGTGCGCCGGTGCTGGGAGGGCGCCGTGCGCGGTGGCTACGTCAACCACGGCGAGACGTATGACGACAAGGACGAAGTCCTCTGGTGGCGAAGGGCGGGGTGCTGCGCGGCGAGTCAGCCGAGCGCATCGGCTTCCTGGCCCGCATCACCGCCGAGGTGCCCAGCGGCCGGATCGAGGCCCTGCCCTCCGCCGACTGGAACGTCGCGTGCGGCGGCGACGAGGACCACCGCATCGTCTACCTCGGCCTCGGCTGCTCCACCTTCCGATGGATCCAGCTCCCGCAGGACTCGCGGTGGAAGGTCGATGTCATCGACACCTGGAACATGACCGTGGAGACCCAGCCGGGCGTGGCGGAGGGACGGGTCAGGGTGAACCTCCCCGGTCGCGCGTACATGGCCGTACGGCTGAGGCGCGTGACGGCCCGCGCCGACGGTTGACCGCGGGGAGACGCGGAAGGGGGGAGAAGGGGGGGCGGCACGCACAGCGGGCCGCCCCCCTTCTCCGGCCGGACGGGTGCGGACAGTCCTCGGCGGACAGCAGGAGGCGAGGGCGGACCCGCACGGCGAAGCGGCATCACCTCACGCCGACCCCAGACGTTCGGCCGCCACCCGGCGCTCGTGCCGGCCCGCGCCGACGGCCTCCTCCGCCGCGTCCGGCAGCCGCAGCACCGCCTCGGCGCCCTCGGGCACGGTGGCTCCCAGATCGTCGTGGCGCCCATGGTCACCGGGTAGAGCCACGACGGACTCCCGGTCTGCAGCAGCAGCCGGTACGCGGTCGAGAGGTGACCGGTCGCGGTGAGCGCGACGCCGATCCGCCGCTCCAGGTCAGCCGGCCCCGGTACCAGCCGTTGCCGAGGGCGAGGCCCAGGACGGTCGTCGGGCCCGCCGGCGAGGTCTCCAGCCGGACCTCTCCGCGCAGCAGGGGGTGGCTCCGCCGAAGTCGTCGTCGGGGGAGACCAGACGGGCGTGCCGGGGGCACATGGGTGAACTCCAGGGGGTGAAGGACGAGCGGCAGCGAGGGACAACACCGAGGGGACCGGCACTCCGGGACCCGGTCAGGAGGGGTTCCCGGAGTGCCGATCCCCGGCACGGAGCGGTTTACGCCTACTGGGTGACCGAGACGATCCCGGCGCCGTTCGTCCGCGCGGTGTCGCCGAGCCAGTGCGCGCTCGGCTTGGGCGTGCGGACCAGGGTGTCGCGGTCGACGGCGACGAGACCGAACTTCGGACGGTAGCCGAAGATCCACTCGAAGTTGTCGAAGGCGGTCCAGGCGATGTAGCCGCGGACGTCGATCCCGTCGGCCAGGCACGCCGCGACGCCGGCCACCGCGGTGCGCAGATACTCCAGGCGCTGGGTGTCGTCCTCGGTGGCGAGGCCGTTCTCGGTGACCAGGACCGGGACGCCGGCGACGGCCGCCGCCTCCCGGACGGTCGCCTCCAGTCCCTGCGGGTAGATCTCCTCGCCGAGCTGGTTCACGGGCGTGCCGGCCGGGACGGGGGCGAGTCCGTCGGCGTCGAAGACATGGCGGCCGTAGGTCTGGATGCCGACGAAGTCGTCGTCTCGGGAGGCCAGCAGATACCGCTCGTTGACCTCGCGCCGCACCGTCTCGGCCCGCTCCTCGCCACCGGGGGCCGCGTGGATGTCGGAGTTCGCGAGCGTCCAGCCGACCATGAGATCCGGGCGGTACGACTTGATCGCGGCCACGGCCGCGCGGTGGGCCGCGAGCTTCACCTCGAAGCCGGCCTCGGAGCCCGTGAACTGGAACGGCGCCACCCGCCGCGCCTCGATGCCGAGGCGTTCGGCGGCCGCCGCCCACACTGGCACCGAGGCCCGGTGCTCGGGGGCCTCGCCGCCGATGCCGATCGCGGCGAGGAGGGAGGGGAGGTTGGGCTCGTTGAGGGTGCAGGCGACGTCGACGAGGTCGCCGAGGTGCTCGGTCACCACCTTGCAGTAGCGGGCGAACCGCGCAGGCGTCTCGGGGTCCTCCCAGCCGCCGGCCGCGAGCAGCCAGCGGGGCGAGGTGAAGTGGTGGTAGGTGACGACGGTCCGCAGGCCGTGTTCCCGGCACGTCTCCAGGACCCGGCGGTAGTGGGCGAGGGCCGCCGCCGAGAACTGCCCCTCCTCGGGCTCGATCCGCGCCCACTCCAGGGAGAAGCGGTAGCTGGTGAGGCCGAGGGAGGCGAGCAGCGCGATGTCCTCGCGGTAGCGGTGGTAGTGGTCGATCGCGTCCCCGGAGGGCTCGGCGAAGATCGTGCCGGGCAGGTTCTCCAGGAGCCAGGTGTCGCTGTTGACGTTGTTGCCCTCGACCTGGTGGCCGGCGGTGGCGACGCCCCAGTGGAAGCCGTCGGGGAAGGGGGCGTGGGGGGTGGTGTTCATGGTGTCCTTTCGGTGCCCGCTCAGCGGACGCCCTTGACGAAGGTGACGGTGATGCTCCCCAGCAGGCACAGGGCGGCCGCCCCGAACCACAGGAGCCGGTAGTTGTGGCCCGCGCCGAGCGCGAGGACGGTCGGCGCGACGGCGGGGACGATGATGTTGGGGATGTTGAGGGCGAGGCCGAAGACGGCCATGTCCTTGCCGGTGTCGCGGGCGTCGGGCAGGACCGCCGCGCAGAGGGCGAGGTCGGCGGTCAGGTACGTGGCCTGGCCGATCGCGAAGACCACCCACGCGACGATGAACTGCGCGAACGTGGTCGACGTGGCGCCGATGACGAGGGCGAGCGCCATCAGCACGGCGGCGACTGCGACCAACGGCTTGCGGCGGCCGGTCTTGTCGGCCAGCCAACCCGAGCCGGTGAAGAACAGCACGCTGACCGGGGCCGAGATGAGGGAGAGCGTGCCCGCGTTCGCGCCCGCCTCCGCGATCGGCATGTGCAGGCCGTCCATCATGAAGTAGATGAAGTACGAGAACATGGCCGTCATCGCGATGCCCGCGAGGAACCGCGAGAGCCAGACCCAGGCGAAGTTCGGGTGCCGGCGCGGGTTGACCACGAAGGCGCGCGCGATGGCCTTGACGTCCAGCGGGGGCAGCTCGCTGCGGACCTTCACCGGGTCCTGGTAGAGGAACAGCAGCGGCAGGCTGAGCACGATGGCGAGCAGCACCGGGACCGTCATCATCAGCAGCGGGGTGCCGACCAGCGCGGCGGCCAGGTAGGAGCCGGCCGACAGGGCGAGCGCGCCGAACATGCCCATCACGCCCATGACCCGGCCGCGCTTGTCCTCGGGCAGTCCCTCGACGGGGATCACGGCGTAGGCGTTGAAACCGATCTGCGCGCCGAGGATGGCGATCAGGTACGCCACGACGACCACGGGAGCGGAGGACACCAGGCCGATCACGGCGCACCCCAGCAACGCGAGGAGGAGACAGCCGACGATCCAGGGGCGCCGACGGCCGAAGCGGCTGGTGGTCCGGTCCGACAGGGCGCCGGCCAGCGGCGCGGCGACGAGCAGCCCGAACGCGCTGATCGAGACAGCCATGCTGTAGCTGGCGTCCTTCGAAGCCGGGTCGATGCTCGCCAGGCGCAGCGACAACGCGGTGCTCAAGGTGAGGGACATGATGTACATCCCGACCGCCGCCACCATGACCAGGGCCATGATCCTGCGGGGCGAACCCGTGATCGCCGGCGCCGAAGCGCCTGCGGGGTTCTCTGCAGTTCGGGGCGCCGACCCGTGGTTCGCGGGGTCGTCGGCCCTCATCGCGAGGGTGGGGTCACTCATGTGGATCCTCCTTTGGACCGGAGCCGCCGTTGGCTCGAGGTGACCGCTGAGGCACCTGCCTCGGAGCAGGACCGTAAACGAAAGTTCACCGCAATGGAACATGTTGAACGCGTTTTCTTGACCGTTGTGGAAAAGAAATGGGTGGGCTATCGTCGGGGCACGCCACGAGGGGAGGGCCGGATGAGCCCCGGGACGCAGGTCCCTGCCCGCAGGGGCAAGCGCGCGCCGTACGCGAACGGTGAGCGCAAGCGCGCCGAACTGGTGGACGCCGCCTTCCGGGCTTTCGCGGAGAAGGGCTACCAAGGGCTCTCGATCCGGCAGATCGCGGAGAGCGTCGGCACCAGCCACAGCCTCCTCCTGCACCACTTCGGGAACAAGGAAGCGCTGCTCGAGGCCGTACTCATGCGCCGCGAGGAGATCGAGCGACCGTGGCGCCACACGCTCATCGAGAAGCAGGGCCTCCTGCGTGCCGTACCGGAGGTCATGCGCCACCACGAGGCGATCCGCGGCGTCATCCGGCTCGATGCGACGCTGCGTGCGGAGGCCGACAGCCCGGATCACCCGGCGCACGAGTTCATCCGCCGCCGGGACGCGGAGTTCGTCGACTCGGTCCGCGCGGAACTCGAACACGAACGCGAGGAAGGCCGGCTCAAGCCGGACCTCGACGTGAGCGTCCTCGCCCGTCAGATCACCTCCCTCATCGAGGGCATCCAGGCCGCCTGGCTCTACGACGAGTCCATCGACATGGCCGGTCACCTCGAGGCGTTCATGGCCTTGATCTCCCGTCCCCGGTGACCTGAGCACCACGAGGTGCAGGCGGCGGCCCCTCGGGCACCCGACATCGCCGTCGATGCCTACGACCACCGCGCGGCGAACTGAGCAGGCCCAGGCGCCGGCCTTCCGCCGTCTCGGGGACGGCCTGGTCCATGCCCGCGCCGACGCGACCTGAAGTCAGCGCACCCCACTGCGGATCGTGCTCGCTGATCACTCGGCCAAGCGAACACGCCACCCGCACATCCCACCTGTCATCATCTGTGCGGCGAGTCCAAGATCTCTGGCGTCTCCTTCGGCAGAGGCATACGGCGGACGATAATGGGCGAACGATCGTTCTCGCCGATCTGTGCTCACGCGAGAGCCGGCAGAGTTCAGGACTGGAAGGTGGCGCTGTGGGCAAGCCGTCGAATCGGCAGGAACAGATCGTCGCTGCGTTGCGGCAACGCGGGACAGCGCGCGTCGCCGAACTCGCGGACGAGTTCGGCGTCTCGTTCGTCACCATGAGGCGGGACGTCGAAGCCCTGGCCCGCGGTGGGCGCGTGGCGCGGAGCCACGGCGTGGTCCGCCTCCTGCCGACCTCCGGGAACGCTGCGCCGGCATCCCTCACCGGAACGGTGACGATGATCGCGCCGGGCCGCAGCGCCTACTTCGCCGAAATCGTGCGGGGCGCACAGATCGCCGCCGAGGAACAGGGCCTGACCTGGAACTTCATGGCGTGCGAAGAAGACGAGTCGGCCGGCGCGGCACTGGACAGGTCGGCGGGCGCGGCCGACGCGCTCGGCACCCTGCTCTCGCCCCGCTGGCGACTTCCCGTGGATGTGGACGCGGAGGACACGGCCTGGCAGCCCCTCCCCGCACCGGCGCAGCGTCCCGCCGTCCTGGTCGAACGGTTCGCGCCCCGGGGCAGCGCACTGGCGACGATCGACGCCGTGCGCACGGATCACGCCCACGGCGTGTGGCTGGCTCTGCGCCATCTGCACGCCCGAGGGCACCGGCGGATCCTCCTCGCAGCCCGGGACGACAGCCCCACGGCGCGCACCATCCGCAGCGCGTTCGTGACGTCGCTGGCCGATATGGGCCTGCCCCGGATCGCGGCACCGCTGCTGAGTTCGGCCGGCGCGGGCCGATCGCCGGACGCCCCCGTGCCGCACCTGCCGGAAGCCGTTCGTACGGCAGGCGCGACGGCAGTGCTCGCGCACAGCGACGTCGACGCCGTCAATCTGGTGCAACAGCTGCACGGCGCGGGCCTACGGGTCCCGGCCGACGTGTCCGTCGTGGCTTATGACGACGTGATCGCGGGGATGGACGGACTGGAACTGACCACCGTCGCACCCCCGAAACGGGAGATCGGCCGCACAGCGGTGGCCCTGCTGCGGGAACGTCTGGAGCGCCCCGGGCCGACGCGGCACGTCGAGTTGCTGCCGGTACTCCGCGACCGCGGCTCTACGGAATCGATCTGACGGGCGGTCGAACTTTCTGACCGTTCGATCATTTTGAACGAACGGTCTTGACGTCGTGGTGCACGTCGGTCAAGGTGTTCGAGCCCACCTCCTGTCCACCCCTTCCGGACGATCGAGTGATCGTTTCACGGCCGTGCACCGGAAGCCTCAGGTGCGAAGACGCGCCTGCTCGGGACCAGCCGACCAGACGTTGCGGAAGGATGAGCCGCGTGTGCTCCGACACTCCCCGTTCGCAGTCCGTGGGACCGCTCGACCAGCACTCCTTCGACTACTCCCCTTGGTCCTTCTGGGCGCAGGCCGACGACCGGGCCCAGACGCGGCAGTCGGAGGTCCAGAAGGCTCTGGCCCGCCATGAGTCCTACGACATCGGTGAGAGGTGCTTCGTTTCCGAACTGGCTTCCGTGCAGGCCGAGGAGCTGCGTCTCGGACCCGACAGCTACATAGCGGCCGGGGCCTATCTGACCGGCACCGTCCGCACGGGCCGTGACTGCACCATCAACCCCTACACCGTGGTCCGTGGAAAAATCCGGCTGGGTGACGCCGTGCGCATCGGCGCCCACACCTCGGTCCTCGCGTTCAACCACACGGTCAGCGACCCCGATGTCGAGGTGTTCCGACAGCCCATCAGCTCGCGCGGCATACGGATCGGCGACGACGTCTGGATCGGCTCCCACGTCGTGATCCTCGACGGCGTCACCATCGGGGACCGATCCGTCGTCGCCGCGGGCGCCGTTGTCACCAAGGACGTACCGGCCGGCGCGATCGTGGGTGGCAACCCGGCGAAGGTGCTGCGCTGGCGCGTCCCCGAACTGGCCACGCCCCCGGGCCCGGCCGACGGCGACCCGGCCGACGCCGTGCGCGACTTCGCCGGCCGCGTCCGGCGGGACGCGGGCGAGGTCCTGGAGCGGTGCTGGGACGGACACCTGCGCCTGTTCACCGACCGGCCAGGCGTCCCGCCCACGGTCCGCGCACAGTGCGACGCGATCGAGATCGCCGATCTGCTGCTGGGCCGCGCCCCGGACCAGGTCCCGACCGACGAACAGACCGACCGCCTGCGCGGCTGGCAGGACGACACCACGGGCATGGTCGGCCCGCTCGGGGCCGACGGTGAGGTCCGCACTCCCCGCACCGGCCTGTTCGACCCCGACGCCGCCTACCACGTCCTGTGTGTCCCGTACGCACTCGAGCTGCTCGGCAGCAGGCTGCCGCATCCGATCCGCGTCGTGTCGGACGCAAGCGTGGAGGAGATCATCGCCGGGCTCGCCGGGCAACCGTGGAAGGACCGGGCGTGGGAGGCCGGGCACTGGGTGGATGTGCTCGGTACCGCCCTGCACTTCAACCGCCGCGCGGGCGCGCCCGAGGCCCGCGGCGCGATCGAGGCGCTCATGGGATGGCTCCTCATCCACGCCGACCCGCACACCGGCATGTGGGGCAGCCCGGCCCCGGCCGACGGTCTGCTTCAGGTCGTCAACGGCTTCTACCGTGCCTCCCGCGGCAGCTTCGCCCAGTTCGGAATAGGCGTGCCTCACCCGGAGCGGGTGATCGACACCGTACTCCGACACGCCACCGACGCCCGGTTCTTCCACGCCGGCCGGCAGAACGCCTGCAACGTCCTCGACGTGGTCCACCCGCTGTGGCTGACCCGCTCGACGGGATATCGCGGCGACGAGGTGGCTGCGCTGTCCACCCGGCTGTTGAGGGACGCGCTCACGCACTACCGCGACGGCCTCGGCTTCGGCTTCCAGGCACCACACCCGTCCGGTGCGGGCGTACCCGCGACCCGACCGGGCCTGCAGGGTACCGAGATGTGGCTCTCCATCATCTGGCTGCTCGCCGACCTCCTCGGCATCGCAGACGTACTCGGCTACCGGCCGCGCGGTGTCCACCGGCCCGAACCGGCAGGGCGACTGCGATGACAAAGGCGAGGAACCGCATGACATCACCCAGACCGCGCACCCTGGTGGTCATGGGGAACGAAGCCTGGGACATGCAGTTCGACGACGCCAGGCGCGCCCGACTGCGTGAACTCGCCGACACCTTCGCACCCATGTGGGCCCCGACCTTCGAGTCCCCGACGATCCGCGGGCACCTCGCTGACGTGGAAGTCCTCCTCACCGGCTGGGGAACCCCCCGACTCACCGCCGACCGCCTGGCACGACTGCCCGGTCTACGAGCGGTCCTGCACTGCGCCGGCACCGTCCGCGGCCTCGTCGGCCCGGAACTGTGGCAGCGCGGCATCCTGGTCTCCACCAGCGCCGACCTGAACGCCGACCCCGTCGCGGAATACACCCTCGCAGCCGTCATCATGGCCGGCAAGAAAGCACCCTTCCTCGCCGCCGACGCCCGCCGCCACCGCGAGGACTGGTCCTACCGGCGACGACGCTGCCCCCGCAGCAACCTCGGACCGACCATCGGCATCGTCGGGTTCTCGCGCATCGGCCGCCGCGTGATCAGCATGCTGACCCGCACCCTGCACGATGTGACCTGCCTGGTCGCCGACCCGTACGCCACCCCCCGCGAGGTGTCCCGCGCCGGCGCCCGCCTGGTCGACCTCGACGAGATGCTCCCGGCCCTGGACATCCTGTCCCTCCACGCACCGGCCCTGCCCGAAACCCGCCGCATGATCGGCGCACCGCAGCTCGCAGCCCTGCCCGACCACAGCTGCGTCATCAACACCGCCCGCGGAAGCCTGGTCGACACGGCCGCGCTGGAGGCGGAGTGCGCAACCGGACGCCTGCACGCCATTCTCGACGTCACCGACCCCGAGCCTCTGCCCGGCGACGCCAGGCTCTACGACCTGCCCAATGTCATGATCACCCCACATATCGCCGGATCGCTCGACTCCGAAACGATGCGCATGGCCGACGGCGCCCTGGACGAACTGGAACGCCTCGCCCACGGACAGCCCCTCGCCCGCGCAGTGAGCCGGGCAGCTCTCACCCACAGCGCCTGACACGAACCCAGCCCGTCCGGCGGACACCGTGACCCTGGTGCCGGCTCGCAGCAGCTCGCGTCCGGTGCCGCGGGCACTGGGGCGGGATGCAGCGGCGACGAGAACGGGGCGCCGCACGGGGCGGGGTCGTTCGCCGGCCGTCCTCCTCCGGACTTCGCCGTGTTCGTGAGACACGGCGGTGTGTGTGGGGGGCTCGTCCCGGGACAGCACACCTAGCTGATCTGTTCGGCCAGGGCGAGGATGATGCCTGAGGGGCCGCGGAGGTAGCAGAGGCGGTAGATGTCCTTGTACTGCGCCACCTCGCCGATCAGTTCGGCGCCATGGGGGCGCAGGCGGGCGATGGTGTCGTCGATGTCGTCGACGGCGAACATGACCCGGTGCAGGCCCAGCGTGTTGGGCGGCGGGTTGTGCGATCCGTCGCCGATCGCCGCGGGGGTGTGGTACTGAGCGAGCTCCAGCTTGCCGTGGCCGTCCGGGGTCCGCATCATCGCGATGTCGCTGCGGACTCCGTCGAGTCCGACGGCCTGGTCCGCGAAGAGGCCCTCGATCTGCGCCTTGCCCTCGACCTCCATGCCCAGTTCGGTGAAGAAGGCGACGGCGGCGTCCAGGTCTTCGACGACGATGCCGACGTTGTCCATCCGATGCAGCGTCATGACGGTTCTCCCTCTGTGGTGCGCGGCGCCTTGAGGCCACCGGTATACCGAGGACGGAGCCGGCGGCCCCTTCTCGACACCCGAAAAACGGACCGAGTTCCACAGACCCGCTTCCGGCCCCGCCCCGGGGAACGAGATCAAGACCCACGAGCGCGGCCGGCCGGCCGGTCCTGAGGCCGCAGACCTCGAACGGGATCGCCGGACCGGATCGTCAGCCGCGGGCCGGCTCCACGTCACGCACCGCTCGGGGTGCGCGGGCGGCGGGCGTGGCGAAGACGGCGGCCACCACCAGGACGAGAACGGGGAGGAGGGCGTGGCGCAGTCCGTACTGCTCGCCGAGGTAGCCGAGGGACGGCGGACCCACGAGGAACGCGACGTAGCCGACGGTGGCGGCGAGCGCGACGCGTGCGGCGGCGTTGTCACCGGACGCGCCTGCCGCGGAGAGCGCGACGGGGAACCCGAGTGACGCGCCGAGCCCCCACAGGATCGCGGCGGCGGCCGCGACGGCCTGGTCGTCGACGAAGATCACCAGTGCCAGTCCGGCCGCCCCGGTGATCGCACTTCCGCCCAGTGCGGCGGCTCGCCCGAAGCGGTCGACGAAGCGCCCGCCGGTGAAGCGTCCGAGGGTCATCGCGGCGGCGAACACGGCGTACACGGCTGAGCCCAGGGCGGCATCGAAGCCGTGGCCGTCCACCATGACCAGCGGGAGCCAGTCGTTCGCGGTTCCCTCGGCCATGGCGAGGGCGAGGATGACGCAGCCGATGAGCAGCAGCGTGGAGTCCTTCCACACCGCGGCACGCACCGCGCCCGCCTCCCGGGCCTTGGCGTCGTTGCGTCGGCCCACGCCCGGGGGGACGTATCGGATCACGGTGGCGAGCGTGGCCAGGCCCACGAGGGTGACGACCGCGAGATGGACGAGGACGGGGAAGGCGATGGCGGTCAGGGCCATGCCGCCGAGCGCGCCGATGACCGTGCCGAGGCTGAAGAAGCCGTGCATGGCCGGCATCGTGGAGCGGCCGAGCAACCGCTCCACCTCCGTACCCTCGACGTTCAGGGCCACCTCGCCGCCGCCCATCCCGAGGCCGAACAGGCCGAGGCCCAGTGCCACGCCGGCGCCCGAGCCCGCGGCGGCCCCGATGCCGATGAGCGCGGCGGCGGCCGCCAGGGTCGTCGTCCCGACCGCGATGACGGGTCGGGTGCCCCAGCGGGCCACGAGTGCGCCGGAGCACAGGATGCCGGTCATCGAGCCGATGGAGAGCCCGAACAGGATGAGGCCCATCTGCGCGGTGGAGGCGCCGAGCAGGTCCCGCACATCAGGGGTGCGCGTCACCCAGGAGGAGATGGTCACTCCGGGGACGAAGAACAGGGCGGACACGGCGGTACGGCGGCGGGTGAGGTCGGCGGTCACGAACGGTGGCTCCCGGGGGTACGAACACAAGTCTGTACGAGCGTACACACTTGCATGTACATCCGTACACACTGGGGGCGCGTCACCTCATGGCACATTAGGGGCGTGAGCGGCACACGACGCGAGATCCCGAACGACCCCGGACGCAAGGAGCGCATCCTGGATGCCGCCCTCGACGTCATCGCCGAGGGCGGTGTGCACAAGACCACCCACCGCAAGATCGCGGCCCGGGCGCAGGTCCCTCTCGGCTCGTTGACGTACTACTTCAAGGGCATCGACGACCTGCTCGCGCAGGCGTTCGCGCGGCTCGCGGACACCATGTCCCTGCTCTACCGGCAGACCGTGCACGCCGCCGCGTCGACGGCCGAAGCCGAGGCGGCCGTCGTCGAGCTGATCTGCGGACCGGCCTACGCCACGGACCGTGACATGACGCTCATCTTCGAGATGTACGCCTACGCCAACCACAACGAGGCGGTGTCCGTCACGGCCCGTACCTGGCTCGAACGCAGCCGGGAGAGCCTCGCCCTCCACTTCACCCCCGGAGTCTCCCGCGCGCTCGACGCACTGATCGAGGGCTGGCCCATGCACCGCGCCTTCGACGACGCACCCCTGGACCGCCGACTGGTCACCGAGACGGTGCACGCGATCGTCAGCGCCGCACCACGGCTCTCCACGACAGACACCGGCCGGCGTCCCGGCAACCGTCGTCGCGTCGATCCGCGGTGACCCCGTCCGGTCACCTGCGGCCCGTGCCAGTACTGCACGGTGCCAGGCCCGGTTACACCTGGTCACGCTGCCGGGCGGCGCCGAACGCTGGCTCGTCACACGCCACGACGACGTGATCCAGGCCCTTGAGGATCTCCGGCTGAGCAACGAGCTCGGGCGCGGTCTCCAGCAGAGCCTGCCGCCCGAGCCGCTGCCGCCGCGCGCCCAGGTCAGCCTGCGCACCACACAGCTCCTCGGCCGCGCGATGGCCAACCTCGACCCGCCGGACCACGACCGCCTGCGCAAGCTCGTCGTCGGGGAGTTCAGCGCGAAGCGCGTCGAGGGGCTGCGCGACCGCATCCAGCACAGCACGGACGAACTGTTCGACGCGCTGGGGGACGCGCCCGAGTTCGACCTGGTCGAAACGGTGGCGAACCGGCTCCCCATCACGGTGATCTGCGAGCTGCTGGGCGTCCCGGCCACCGACACCGGGCTCTTCCGCACCGCCGCCTCCGTGGTCGGCGGCCATATCGCCGACGACGAGGCCGCCCTGCGCGTCGTCGCGGCCCTCGACGCGTTCGACGCCTACGTACGCGAACTGATCGACGCCCGCCGTGTCACGCCGCAGGCCGACCTGATCAGCGGCCTCGTCACCGCGGAGACGGACGGCGAACGCCTGACGGAGGACGAACTCGTCAGCATGGTCGGGATCGTCCTCTTCGGCGGCTACGAGCCCTCCGCACAGCTGATCGGCAACGCCCTGGTCGCGCTGTTGCGGCACCCGGACCAACTCGCCTCCGTACGGGCCGACTCCGGTCTGATCGCGGCCGTGATCGAGGAGACCATGCGGTACGACGGTCCGGTCACGCCGGGACTGAGCCGCTACGCCCTGGAAGACGTCGAGATCGGTGGCACGACCATCCCCAAGGGCTCCTACGTCATCGTCAGCACCGCCTCCGCCAACCGCGACCCCGAGTACTGGCCGGACCCGGCGACGTTCGACATCGGACGGTCGTTCACGGCACGTTCGCTGGGGTTCGGCCACGGACTGCACTACTGCGTGGGGGCACGCCTTGCCTCCCTGGAGGTGGAGATCGTGATAGCCACCGCGCTGCGCCGCTACCCCCGCCTGCGGCTGGCCGTCCCGGTGGCGGAGCTGGAGCGCCGACCGGGTTCGGTCCGCGGCCTGCGCGCGATCCCGCTGCGGGTCGACTGAGCGAAGACGGCCAGAACGCGGGAGGTCCGTCCCGGAGCCGTCGCTTCCCGGACAGCCCTCCCGCGTTCCCCCCACCGACCGACCCCGATCGCCGTCCCCGCGAGACGCTCGCCCCGACCAGCCGGTCGCCTTGCGCCCCCTGCCGCCACGCCGGCTGCCCGGCGCTCGTGCCCTGGGTGACGGGTGACGGGTGGCGGGTGGCGGGTGCCGGGCCGGGTGCCGGGGGCTGGGAGCTACGGCTGGGGGCCGGGGGCCGCGAAGTCGGGCCGGCGGCTTCCGTACCGTCCCTCCGGTCCGCGGGGACGAGGCGTCAGGCGGCGCCGCCGTCCAGTGGGCGTGGCCTGGCGCGACGTACCCGGCTGGTGCTTGCTGCCCGTCTTCCGCCGGTCGACCGGCGACGGGCCGGTCGCGGTTGCCCCTCTTTCGCGCGCACGTGGGAGCCGTCCACGCACGCTCGGGTCGTCGGCGGTGTGCGCCCCGAAGGCGCGATGTCCTTCGGGGCGCGCGGCAGGAGTGCCGGTTCAGGCGTTGTAGCCACCGTGGGCGTCCAGCACCGCGCCCGTGACGTACGACGCGGCGGGGCTCGCCAGAAAGGCGATCGCCGCGGCGATCTCTTCCGGGTGACCCATGCGTTGCAGGGACAGCGAGCTGACCAGGGCCTTGAGGGTCTCGGGGTCCGGCCCTTCCATGCCGCCCTCCATCAGTCCGGCCTCCACGACGTTGGCCGTGATGTCCCGGGGCCCGAGGTCCCGTGCGACCCCCATGGTGTACCTCTCGATCCCTGACTTGGTCGCCGAGTAGTCGGCAAGGCCCGGGGCACCGACCCGGGAGCCCAGTCCGGAACTCACCGTGATGATGCGGCCGCCCGCGCGCAGCACTCGGGAGGCGGCCCGGATGACGGCGATCACGCCGAGGTAGTTGGTGGCGTGCATCCGGTCCAGTGCGGCGGTGTCGGCGTCCGGGTCGTCCACCGTGCGGCCCTGCTCCACCGCGATCGCCGCGTTGTTGACGAGGATGTCCAGGCCGCCGAAATGCGCGACCACGTCGTCGATCAGCGCGGGCGCCCGACTCATGTCCGCCTGGTCGGACTTGAAGGCGACGGCCTTCGCTCCCTTGCCGTGCACCTCGTCCACGACAGCCTGCGCCTGCTTCTCGGAGCTGACATAGGTGAAGGCGACGTCGGCGCCCTGCTCGGCCAGCAGTCGTACGGTCGCGGCCCCCAGTCCGCGCGACCCCCCGGTGACCAGGGCGACCTTGCCCGTGAGTGGCTTGCTCATTCTTCTCACCTCGTTGATTGGCCCTTTCCGGCTGTCGCAACCATAATTGTTACGACGGCCGGTTGCAACCTTCACTGTTACGACTGTGCTGTCGTAACATGAAGCGTTGCGGCCGAGAGGAGGGTTCATGAGTGCCAACAGCAGGTTGACTATTGCCGCCCACGCGCTGGCCTGGATCGGTCTCTACCAGCGCCAGGGCCATGAGGTCGCCACCTCCGAGCAGATCGCGACCAGCGCGAACACCAACCCCGTGGTGATCAGGCGGCTGCTCGGCGAGCTGCGCAGGGCCGGGCTCGTGGAGTCCCGGCGGGGCGTGGGCGCGGGCTGGTCGCTGGCGCGCGACCTGGGGTCGATGAACCTGCTCGACGTGTACGAGGCAGTGGAACCCGGCCCGCTGTTCGCGATGCACCGCACCACCCCGGACCAGGGATGCGTGGTGGGTTACGGCATCCAGCCGGCGATGCAGGGCATCTACGAGGGCATCGAGGAGACCCTGAGACACGAGCTGGCCCGCGTCACGCTCGCGAACGTACTCCGGGACGTACTCGCGGCACCTCGCTAGCCTCCCCGTCACGTGTGGGCGCTGATCGAGCCGCTGCTGCCGCCCTGGCCGAAGAAGTCGCCGGGCCCACGGCCGGTGGCGGACCGGCTGAGCCCGCAGGGCCGACGAGGTAGGACAGTGGGTGAAGGTGCTGCGAAGCCGGGGCCGCCACGAGGGCGAGGTCCGCGGCTACGACATGATCCGCCCGTACCTAACCTCCTCCAGCCCGTGCTCACTGACTGGCCGAGGCGGGTCTGCTCTCGCTTCGAGAGATCACCCGGCACCCCTCGACGCGGCCGTGGACGGCCAGTCCGGACGCCCCCGTCGGCACCTTGCCCTTGCCCTGCGCAGCCTGTTCAGGACACTGAGGCGGGAACGGGTGATCTTCCGCGAACGGGGATTCCGAAGCCGGTCCCCAGCGACCTGCCGGCCAGCGCGTTGCAGCAGACGAAGACCCCGCTCGGGCGCCTTGCCCTCGTCCTGGCCGCTGTCCACCTTGTGCCCGTCCACGAACTCCGTACGAACCTGACCTGCGACCTGGACCTCGCACGCGGCACACTCCTCATCCGCCGCGGTCATCGACGGCACACTCCGCCACCGCCACCGCCACCGCCGCTGGTCCGCCTCAACCAACTCCCGCCTGATCGTCAGCCAGAGATCGGCGCTCGCCCCCCGACCATCCCGCCGTGACCGAGCGGCGCGTTCGGATGCCGGTGAGGGTGACTGTGCCGACGGAGGCGGCGGAGACGAGCAGGCATCCGGAGGGGGTTCGCGTAGTCCATGCGACCTGGCCACCCCTGCACCGGGCGGGCACTGGCAGGCCGCGCCGCAGCACACAGAGCGGAGCTCGAAAAGCTGTACTCGACGCTGTTGACCGGCACGGAGCCGGTCGGTGCGCTGCCGGCCACCCCGATGTGGGAGGGCTGGCGTGCCGGTCACATCGTTGAGGGAGGCGACGGCCTGCCGGGTGCTGTCGCCGTAGTACACGGTGCCGTCGGAGGCGCCGATGATCGTCGTGGAGGTACCCGCGTCGATCTCGCAGCCCAGGATGCGCTCCACGACGTTGCCGTCGGCGAAGGTGCCGTATCCCTCGTCGCCCAGGTTGGCGATGCGGCAGTTGATGGCGGTGGCCCGCGAGTCGGCGGTCGAGTCCACGGAGAAGGCGCCCCATGTCTCGGATTCGATGGACGAGCCGATGTAGGTCGCCGTCGTGTTCGCGCCCAGCAGGTTGGTTGCCCGGACGTTGCCGGATATGCCCAGCCGCCAGGGCACGACCAGCATGTTCGCGCCGCCCGCGGGGACGTAGTCGGCGGGCAGGACGCCGTTCAGGCAGCGGATGCGGGAGTTCTTGACCACGAGGGAACAGCCGTCCTCGGTGGCGACGCCACCGCGGACGACGCCCTTGTTCGTGATGGTGACATCGTCCAGGAGCAAAGTCGTGCCCGCGCCCGTCCCGACCACGGCGGTGCCGTCCCCGACGAAGTCGCAGCGTCCGTTGCCGGTGAAGGCGATCCTCGACCGCCGCAGCGTGTACGAACCGCCGTCCGCCACGTAGAGCCCGTCGAAGGCCTCCCCGTTCGAGACGATGCGGACCGAGCGCGCACCGGCGTCCGCCACCAGTCCCCCGGCCACGGCCGGCAGCACCGACCTGGCCGGCACGATTCCTTCGGCGCCCACGTACAGTGCCTGCCGGATCGGGAAGGCCACGTTCGCGAACGTCGCCGTGTGCTGCTCGGCCACGGTCAGGACGATGTCGCCACGGTAGGCGCCGGGTGCGATCGTCGTGCTGGTGGCGAGCGTCGCCGTAAGCACCGAACCGGTCTCCACGCCGTCGACGGTCATCGTCAGGCTGTACCCGTCCGGTACGGCGAGCGTCCCGCCCTCGGCGATCAAGAGCGCGGTCAGTCGTGTCGTCTCGCTCGGCACGTGGGTCTCGCCGGCCGGCACCGAGAGCCGGCGGGCATGCGGCGCCGCCCGGGCGGGGGTGGCGGGCAGTGCGAGGGCCGCAGCCCCAACGGCGCCGAGAGCCCTCACGCGGGCTCTCATGGTCAGTCCGTGCACGTCGTTCTCTTCGGTGGGCCACATGGGGGACTCCCTCTGCCGTGACTGCCGGACGACGGGTGCCGCACCTTCTTAGTGTCGACACTAGGGGCAAGTCAAGGGACGGTTCCGGCTTTTGGGCTCTAACTGTCGACAGAGTGCCGTTTTCGCGGAGTGAGGAGCGGGATGTGGGGCAGGTCTTCGCGCCGGCCGCGATCGGGGGGCGCCGGTAGCCGCGCGCCAGGAGCCGGCGGCGCAGCGCGACCGCACCTTCGTCCTCGGCGAACACCACCTGGGCGCATTCGGGGAGGTCGCCGCCGACGACCACGGGATGCCCGCCGGCCCGGTACGTCTCCCATCTCTCCTCAGGCGAGTGCGACCTTGAAGCGGTCTTGACTGCGGTTTTGAGGTCCAGGCCGGCCGGCGGACCGCGAACGACGTGAACGATTAGCCGGACACGAGGCGAGCGCGATCGCCAGGATCATGGTCTCGACGGTCGAGGCCGTCCGTGGTATCGCCGGCCGTCGGCGTGCCCGTCCTCCCGGTCGGTCATCGCCTCTGCGGAGGCGGCACCCACTCCCGGCCCCACGACGACGTGGTCGCACCGCTTCGCGGCGTGCCAGGCGGTTGACCCGGGCCGCCGGTCGCCATCCGCCTGCTGCGGACGAAGAAGCGTGACGTGTGGTCACGGGCCCGTAGCAGCGGGCTGGCTCCGACCGGGCGCCGGTGCGGACGGTCCGGTCGGGCCGGCTCCCGGGATGTCGGTGCTGGGGGCCGGTTCGGCGGGCCCGCCGAGGAAGCCGCCCGACTGGTGCTGCCACAGCCTGGCGTAGGCTCCGTCCGCGGCGAGCAGTTCCGCGTGGGTGCCCTGCTCGACGATGCTTCCGCGGTCGAGGACGACGAGACGGTCCATGCCGGCGACGGTGCTCAGCCGGTGGGCGACCACGAGAGCCGTACGCCCGTCCATCAGCCGCCACAGGGCGTCCTGGACGAGGAGCTCGCTCTCCGAGTCCAACGCGCTGGTCGCCTCGTCCAGCAGCAGGATCGGCGCGTCACGCAGCAGCGCTCGGGCGAGGGCGACCCGTTGGCGCTGGCCGCCCGACAGTTTCACTCCCCGCTCCCCCACGAGAGTGGCGAAGCCGTCGGGGAGTTGGTCGGCGAATTCGGTGACATGCGCGGCTTCAGCCGCGGCGTGGATCTCCGCGTCGGTGGCGCCGGCCCGGGCGAAGGCGATGTTGTCCCGCAGGCTGCGGTGGAACATGGCGGGCTCCTGCGGGACGTAGGCGATCAGTGAGCGCAGATCGGCCTGGCGCAGCCCGCTGATGTCCTGGCCGCCGATCAGGATGCGTCCGCCGTCGATGTCCGCCATCCGCAGCAGAAGCCGGGTGAGCGTGGTCTTGCCGCCGCCCGACCTTCCGATCAGACCGATCCGTGCGCCGCCGGGCACGTCCAGGTCGAGGCCCTGGAAGATCGGCTTCGCACCGACGTGGGCGAAAGTGACCGCTTCGAAGCGGATACCGGTGTCCCGTGGCGCGAGCGGTTCGGGTCGGGCCGCGTCGAGTACGGTGGCCGGATCCAGCAGCAGCTCCGTGAACTGCGCGGCCTCGGTCATCGAGCTTTCCAGGCGCCGGTAGATCTGGTTGAACTCGAACATGATCTGGGTGGCGTTGGAGTAGTAGGTGAAGGCGACCACGATTCCCTCCACCCCCAGATCCGGGCCGCCGAAGGCGACGGCGATCAGCAGGCCCAGCACATTGGTCAGCACGGACATGGGGGCGACCACGGTGTCGACGCGCAGGTTGCCGTAGTCCCACGACCTCAGCGTCAGGCGCCGCGAGTCCGCGACGCGGCGGCGGTGCTCGGCGGCCTCTCGCGGCTCGGCCGCGAACGCCCGGATGGTCTCCATGTTCGTGAGGCTGTCGGCGACGTGGCCGGAGACCCGGGCGATCGCCGCCTCACGGTCGTTGACGAGCGCCTGACGGCGCCGGATCAGGGGTGTCGTGGCCACCACGGTCAGCGTGATCATCAGGAGCAGGCCGACGACGAGCAGCGGTTCGTAGCGCCACAGCACCACGGCACCGAACAAGAGGGGCACGAGGCTGCCCACGATCCGGTACGTCACGGTGTCGACGAAATCCTCGAAGCGCCTGCCGAAGCTCAGCACTCGTTTGGTCAGGGAGCCGGCGAAGTTGTCGTGGAAGAATGCCGCGTCCCGGGCGAAGAGTTCGTCCATGCCGATGACGTACAGGTGCTCCATGCCGAGGGCGTCCACACGGTTCAGGCAGTGCTGCCCGATCCGCCACACGGTCTCGGCGAGCAGCAGCACCACGCCGAAGCCCAGCACGTACGGCAGCGCCGAGACAAGGGTGAGCCCGCCGCCGTCGGCGGCCTGCCCCGCCAGCTTGGCGACCAGCAGAGGCGCGACGTAGCGGATGCCTGTGTTCCCCACGGCCGGCAGCAGCAGCGCGGGCAGGGCCAGCCGTCGCAGTCGGAACAGTTCCTGGCCGTAGCGGCGCACGGCGAGAACGACCGCGCCCCTGCCCGGCGTCGTCCCCAGTACGTCTCCCTGCCCCATCACACCCCCGGAGGTCGAGACTCGCAAGCTTCCCTTCACCGGCAGTCAACAGTCCAGGCATTTAACTCGGACGGGTGAGAACCGGACATCGCCGCCCGGACGTGAGGCCGAGATCGGAGCAAAAAGCCGCATCAGGCTGTGACCGACGCCCTGCCGGCGACCGGGCGCCGACTCCGGCCTCCCGACGGACTGGAGTTCCTCCTTGCCACGCTCGCGGAGCACCTCCATATCCACAGCGCGGCAACGCCGGCGGCGGTGTCCTGCGACGCCGTACGGCGGCAGCGGTGGCAGCCGCAGGTGCGCAGGCGCCGGCAGCGCCAGGCCTCCCCCTCTCCGGGGCATCGCCCGGGCGGCGTCGCGCGGCCTTCCACGGTCATTCAGGCACGTCGGGCTTGCGGCAATGCCCGCGATCCGACCGGGGGCGGAATCCGGCAGATCGCTTGCTGCGGCCGGCGCGGAACGATCACTGACGGCGCTGCGAGCGGTTCGTGCAGCCGGGGAAGTCGGCGCAGAATGGGAATGTGATCTTCCGTAGCGGCCGGGCAATCCCCTGGCGGGAGCGGACCGTATATAGAGGTGTGCCGAGCTTCCGGTTCCCCGCCGACCGTCTCCCTGACGAGGCTCTGCTGTCCGGGCTGGCCGCCGGTGATCCGGAGCTGGCGGTCACGTTCGTACGGAGGTTCCAGCGCGCGGTCTTCGGGGTCGCCGTCGCCGTCACCGGGGATCGGCAACTTGCCGAGGACATCGCCCAGCAGACGTTCGAGCGTGCATGGCGTCATGCGCAGATCTACGACTCGCGCCGCGGGTCGGTGACGACCTGGCTGACGACCATCGCGCACAATCTCGCCATCGACGCCGTCCGTGCGCGGCGGACGGAGCCGATGGCACCCGAGGACCTCGACGCGCTCCTCGATGTCGTGACCGACACCCCCGAGCAGTGGGCGCTGGCCGACGATGCCTCGTCCCGCCTGCGGGCCGCCGTGGCGCAGCTGCCGCGGGAGCAGGGTCGTGCCCTGGTGATGGCGGGCATCTACGGAATGACGGCCCAGCAGATCGCCGACTGGGAGAAGATCCCGTTGGGCACCGCGAAGACGCGGATCAGGACGGCGATGGGCAAGCTGCGCGACACACTCGCCTCTCCGAATCGAGGGGACCATGGCCAGTGACGTGACCTGCGAGGCGCTGCGCGAGATCGGCGCCGAGATGGCACTGGGCGTGCTGCCAGGCCGTGAGCGGGCCGTGGCGGTCGCGCATCTGGACCGGTGCGCGGCCTGTCGGGAGTACATCGAGCACTTGACCCTGGTGGGCGACGGACTGATCGGGCTGGTGCCGGGCAGCGAGCCGCCGCTCGGGTTCGAGACCCGGGTGGCGCGCAGACTGCCCCGGGGCGTGACGGCGCACGAGGGGGACCCCCACACGCGGGCGTCCGGCCTCGCGTACCGGGCGGCCCGCAGTCGCGCACGCCGTGTCCGGCTGCGGGTCGCATCCGCCGCGGCCCTGTTCGCGCTTCTGTTCGGATTCGTCGGCTGGGCGGTCGGCACCGCCATCGAGAGTGTCACGACCTCGAGCTCCCCTGCCGTGGAGACCCAGACGCCTCTGATGGAGGGAGAGCTGGCCTCGGCCTCGGGCCTCGGGCCGTCGGTCGGCGACGTCTACGCCCACCCCGGAGACCCGGGGAAACCGGGTTGGATCTATATGACCGTCGACCTTGCCGCCGCCGGCACGCCCTACAGCGGCAAGGTCGTCTGCCTCCTGGAGCGCCCGGACGGCACCATGATCCGCGTGGGCACGTTCTCCCTGAGCAACGGACGTGGTGACTGGGGTGCGGCGGCCCCGGTCGACCCCGCGGCACTCTCCGGCGCCCGTCTGACCACCTCCGACGGCACCGTCCTCGCCACCGGCCACTTCGAGACCGGCCCAAGCGCGTGACCGGCGCCCCGCCACGACCTCAGGGGCAGGCGGTGCGGTGCCCCGGGCCGGGCAGCGTCGCGTCGAGTGCGGCGGCCAGTTCGGCAACCGAGGGCCGGGACGACGGATCGGTCCGAAGGCAGCCGTCGATGGCCGCCGCGAGCCTTCCGGGCAGACGCCGCCGGGAACCGATCGGCGGGGCGGTCCCTTCCACCTGCGGATACCAGTCGTCCCGGCCGCCCGTGACGCTGCCGTCGCAGGGCTCGTCCCTGTTCTCCCCACGGGGAGAGACCTCGTTCTCACCACGGGGGGAGACCTCGCGGGAATCCCCGCGGCCGAACGGTATGTCCCCAGCGGCGACCTCGTACAGCGTGATGCCGATGCCCCACACGTCGGCGGCTGCCGACAGCGGTCCGCCGCGGGCCTGCTCGGGAGCGAGGTAGCAGAACGTGCCCACCCCCGCGGGCGCGGGTCCGGGCGGCCGCGCGATGCTCAGGTCGAACACCTTGGCGTGACCGCGGTCCACCACCACGTTCGACGGCTTGAGGTCCAAGTGCAGCAGACCCTGACCGTGGAGGTAGTGGATCGCGGAACACAGCTGCACCCCGAGAAGCGCCACGTCGGCGGCGGACGGCCGGCGCCGCAGCCGGTGGACGAGGTGGGACAGCGTTTCGCCGGTCAGCGTCTCCAGCACGACGAACGGCACCGGCGACTCGAACGTCTCGTACGCGCGGACCAGGTGCGGATGGGTGAAGGCTTCCAGCCACCGCCCCTCACGCAGCAACTGGTCGCGGAGCTGTTCCTGGTCCCGGCGGTCGGGGCGCACGGCCTTGATCACACAGCGGCAGTCCCGTTCGTCGCTCCAGACGTCGTAGACGTCGAGCCAGCCGCTGCGCGCCAGATGCGCCAGGATCTCGTAGCCCGGGACCGGTCTGGTGCCGGGTGCCAGGGGAGGGGCGGCTTTCGCCGCCGGGACGCTCACGGCAGCACCGTCCCCGGGGCCGAGGACCCGGCTGGGGCTGCACCGGCCAGAGTGCCCAGCCGGTGCAGCCGGGCGTAGGTCCCGCCTCGCTCGAGCAGGTCGTCATGGGCGCCGCACTCGACGACCCTGCCCTGGTCGAGCACCACGATGCGCGTGGCGTCCCGTACGGTCAGCAGGTTGTGGGAGATGACGACGGTCGTCCGCCCGGCCATGAGCCGGCGCAGCGGGTCCATGATCCGACGGCCGGACCGCACATCGAGGCCGGTGGTCGGTTCGTCGAGGAGGAGCACGGGCGCGTCCCTGATCATGGCGCGGGCGATCGCCAGGCGCTGGCGCTGCCCGCCGGAGAGCGTCCGGCCGCGCTGGCCGACCATCGTGTCGTAGCCCTCCGGGAGCAACTCGATGAACTCGTGCGCGTCCGCGGCGCGCGCGGCCGCGACGATGTCCGCCTCCGTCGCCTCCGGCCGGCCGTAGGCGATGTTGTCCCGCACGGTGCCGTGGAAGACGAGCGTCTCCTGCAGAACCACCGCGACGCTCTCCCGCAGGTCGGACAGGCGCAGGTCCCGCAGATCCGTTCCGTCGAGGCGGACCGCGCCCTGGTCGGGGTCGTAGAAGCGCAGCTGGAGCTTCGCGACCGTCGACTTGCCTGCGCCGCTGGCCCCGACCAGCGCCAGTGTCTCTCCGGCCGCCGCGTGGAACGACACGTTCGACAGTGCCCAGGACGGCGTACCGGGATAGCGGAAGGAGACGTTGTCGAACTCCACGTCACCCCGCGCGCGGCCGATCCGGCGGGCGCCGGCGGCCTCGACGACCTGCGGCCGCTGGTCCAGCAACTCGATGATCCGTTCGGCCGAGGCGGACGCCGCGTAGAAGGTGGTGCCGAGGTGGGACAGACCGCGGACCGGACTGTAGAGGTTGCCGACCAGCGCCAGGAAGACCAGCAGTCCGCCCAGCGTGAGCTGTCCCTGGGCCAGCTTCCAGGTGCCCAGGCCCATGACCGCGAGGACGCCGGACACCTCGATGACCTCGACGAGGGATCCGTAGACGGCGCGGATCCGCGTCGAGGCCATCGTGGCCCGGAACCTTCCGACGTTCTCACGCTCGAACCGGCGTTCCTCCCACCTCTGCCGGTTGTACGCCTGTACCAGGGCGACGTTGCCCAGGGACTCCTCGGCGATCGCGCTGATCGAACCGCTGCGGCGCCTGCGCTCCCGGGACGCTTCCTTGATCAGCCGCGAGAAGTGCCGGGCGGCGCCCCAGAACAGCGGCACGATGACGAGGGCGAGGAGGGTCAGATCCCACTGGAGATAGAACAGCAGGCCGAGGAAGGCACCCAGGCGGATCACGTAGTAGAGGGCGTCCGCCACTCCCGAGAGCAGGAACGTCTCGACCGCGTCGACATCGCCCGTCACCCGCGACAACACGTCTCCGAGCCGCCGGCGTTCGAAGAACCCGAGCGACAGGCCCTGGACGTGCCGAAACGCATCGGAGCGAAGCGTCAGCAGGAAGCGTTCGCTGACCCACGTGGACGTCACGTCGTCGGCGAACCCCAGAATGCCGGAGCCGATGATGAGCCCCAGATAGGTGGGTGCGATCCACACCAGCGGTTCGACGTCGCGGGGAACGAGCACATCGTCCACCACGACCTTGAACAGCCAGATCTCCGTGGCGTCGAGGGCGGGGCCGACCAGGCTGAAGAGGACGATGGGAGCGAGCCAGCGCCGGCCGCCGCGGGTGTAGGGCCAGAACCGGCGGAACACCTCGCGCGGCGACACCGGGGGCGCGGCCGCCACCACATCGGAAGCCTCACCCACCGACAGCAGACGCCGCAGGACATGCACCATGGCATGCGTTCCTCGGAGAGGGACGGACGGACGGAGCGGACCAGCACCCTCCGGTCTCCGGTCCGCCCAGCCTCCGTGGTGTGGTCACCAGCGTCCGTGGCGGTCGCCGTGTCCGTGCCCGTGGCGGTCGCCGCGGTCGTGTCCGTGACGGTCGCCGTGGTCATGGCCGTGTCCGTGACCATGCCCTGAGGAGTCGTCGCGGCGCGACGTGTCATTGTTGCGGTCCCGGCGATTGGCAGGGATCAGCTTGCTGAAGATTGCCATGACATTCCTCCTGGAACTTGCTGCACATGGGATACGTCTCAGGGCGGCACTTGGATGGCGTTCCGGGACAGGAGTTTGAAATGGGTCGCATATCGGCAAAAGCCTCGACCCGGTTCATCCCGGCCGCGCCGCGAGCCCCCCGATCACCGCACCGGTCCGGCTTGAAGCTTCAGAGGTCCTGACCTCGATCGTTCATGAGTTGGCGTCGGGTGCTGACCGGGACTCTGCGCCGGGGAGGTGCGGTCGATCACCCGGGTGATCTCACCTACGCTCCAGGCAGCGCGGCACGACCACGTGGCCGCCGACTCCCGATCTCCTCGGCCGCGGCCGGGGCGGCCGCGTACGGCCACGGCACGCTACTGCTCATCAACCATGTCCGGCCTCCCGGGCCCGTGGTACGGCGGCCGCCGTACGGATGCGCGGCAGGGGCAGCCGCGCCGCCCGTCCGTCCGCGGGCGGCGGCGAACGGAGCGCGCGCCCTCATGATGTCGTCGGGCGCACTGGCGCCGCGGACGTTCCGCCGAGCGAGGGCGGCTGGGGCGGGGCCGCGTCCCACCGTGCCGCCGGGGCGTCTGACGCCGTGAGCGACCAGGGCCGGGGCTCAGCGCACCGGGAAGCCGAAGGAGTAGCCCTGCTCCTTGAGCCGGGGGAGGAGCCGGCGCAGGGCCTCGACGGTCTGGGAGCGGTCGCCGCCGGCGTCGTGGAAGAGGATCGTCGGCCCGTTGGGCAGTTCCCGCTCGACGGTGGCGACGATGGCGTCCGTGCCCGGCTGCTCGAAGTCCTTGGTGTCCACGTTCCAGCCCAGCGGGCGCATGCCCCGGGAGGCGGCCAGCGTGCGGCTGTAGGGGGTGAATGCCCCGCCGGGTGCCCGGTAGTACATCGGCCGTACGCCCCCGGACGCCTCGGTGATCATGCGTTCGGCGTCGAGTATCTGCTGCGACTGGTAGGCCTGGGACTTGCCGTCCATGGCGGTGTCGTGCGACACCGAGTGGTCGCACAGCCGGTGCCCGGCGGCGACCACCTTCTTCACGAGCTCCGGGTGCGCCTGCGCCTGCGTCCCCACCATGCAGAACGTGGCCTTCACCCCGTACTCCCGCAGCACGTCGAGCACCTGGGGGGTCCACACGGGGTCGGGGCCGTCATCGATGGTGATGTTGACGCCGCGCGCGCCCTGGTCGGAGGCGTGCACGATGCTCTCCTCCACCGGCTGGATGTCACTGCCCGGCGTGGCCGACGCGGCCGCCCGAGGAGACTTGCTGCCCTCGGTACCGGCCTGCGCGGTCCACACCGAGGCACCGGCGGCCAGGACCGTCACTCCGAGTGCTGCCCCGACCATCTTGCCGTACCAGCCACGCCCGCCACCGTGCCGTGCCATGTCCGCCCCACTCTCCCGCAGTTCCTCGCCGGTCCTCGGTCGTCTTGCGACCACCTGGCAGGACGAGGGGCGGCGGCCACTGGATGCGTCCGTTACCGATCACGGACCATTCCGGGGGAGTTCGCGGACAACTCGGCGAGCAGCGCCCGGACCGGGCCGGACCTCCCCGGCGCGGCGACCACAGGCCCGACCGCGACGCCGGCCACGCCCGGCACGCCCCCGATCACGGCACCGCCTGGGCGTGTCCGACTTCCCCGCCGACTGCAAGCAGCGCGCCATCACCGCCGAACGCCGAGCCGAGCACCCGGAGCACGACCAGGCCGTGCCCGAGCAGAAGGCCGGCGGCACCTGGCTCTCCCGCTTCCGCCGCTGACGTCCGGACCCCGGCTGTCAGCGGCGGCTGGCTGAACGGTGGACCGTGATGACGAGCAACTGCTACGCCGCCGGGGCCATGACACCGACCACGACCACCCCGGCCCGCGGCCCGACCGGCGCCACGTCGAACTGCCCCAGCTCGGTGGTCCGCTGGACCGCCTGCTACTCGACATCACCGGCTGGACGCAGGACGAGGCCGACACCGGCGTCGCGCCGGCCACCGAGCTGGGGCGGCTCGGCCCCGGAGGCCGGGCACTGTGCGACCCGCGCCCCGGGCGACCCGGCCCGCTGGGAACTGGGGCGGCGACAGCCCTTGACGGCCCGCCACTCGGGCGGGTGAAGACACCGCGGCGGCGGAACTCTCCCCGGGCGCCCGGGCGCCCGGGCGTAGGGCCGGCCGTACAGGACCCCGCTCAACGAGGCGCACGTGAGTGACCCTGGCCTGGTCGTCGTCGACGACGTCGCGGCCGCCGACGACGCCACCGCGCTCGCCTTCCAGCAGCTGCTCGCCGACCGGTGGGCGACGGCCACAGCGGAGCGCACGACGCGGGACCTCGGGCGAGCCCGGTGTTCGGCTGCGCTGCCACCTGGGCCTGCGCCAGGAGCTCACCGCTGCCGACGTGGCCGGCCCGACCAGGGAACCGACGATGGCCCGGCCGTGACTCATGACAACGCGCTGTTTTCGCCGAACAGCGGCACGTCGGCGTCCTGCCCTCGTTCAACTCCCTCTGATGAAGCCCGTGCTGTATATATGTCATGGGTTCGGCTGCCCGGCCGGTCCGTCGAACCCGGTTGCTCCGGGCGGCGGTTCGCAGCGTCCACGGCATCACGCCGGACGCGCCCGCGGGACACGGAGGACGGGACACGGATCCGGCGTCACCACCGGTATCGGAGATTCGGACACCTCGGGGGCACAGAGCGTGAGTGACGGGGGAGCGGTGGACGGGGACGGGATCGGGCTGGCCGAGGCGATCGGCATCCTGCGCGACGAACTGCTGCGCGCACGGGCCGCCGGCGCGGGCTCCGCCGTGCAGTTGCCCGTCGAGTCCATGACCGTCGAGCTGACGGTGACCGCGTCGCGGTCGGTGGACGGCAAGGCCGGCTTCAAGGTCCCCTTCGTCGGTGCCGACCTCGGCGTCGGCCGGGCACGCGGCGAAGGCACGGAGCAGCGGGTGACCGTCGTCTTCGGCGGCCCCGTGGACGGGCACGGCAGACCCGTCCGGATCGCCGGGAGCAGCGCCGAGCCGAAGGGCTAGAGGCGTTGGCCGGCGTCCCGTGGTCGGACCGCCTGGTAGAGGTGATCGCCGACCTCGGGCCGGGCGGCGGTTACCGGTACGGCTCGGGCTGCGTCGTCGTCGGCAAGACCGTGCTCACCGCCGCGCACGTGGTGGCGGGTGCGGTGGGCGTGACGGTACGGGACGACCGGAAGCGGTCCTACGCCGCCACCGTCGACCCGGAGTTCGTCGGTGATCCGGACGGCCCCGGCCCCGACCTCGCCCTGCTGCGGGCCGACGGCCTGCCGGGGGAGGGGTACCCGCCGCTCCCGCTGGGCCGGGTGGTGAGGGACGGCAGCACACCGGTGGCCGTCGACCACTGCCACGCGTTCGGCCACCCCGGCTTCGCCGAGTCGCCCGTGCCCGTCCCCGCCCGCGACAGCGTTCAGGTGATCGGCTGCATCGCGCCGCTGTCGAAACTCACGCGTGGTCTGCTCAGCATGGTCGTCTCCATGGAGCCCGCAGCACCAGGCAGCGGGCGGGTGCAGGCCGGCGAGTCGCCGTGGGCGGGCATGTCCGGCGGTCCGGTGGTCGCCGAGGAATGCCTGCTCGGGGTGGTGGTCGAACACGCGCCCGCGGAAGGCACCTCGGCGATCACCGTCGTCCCCCTGACAGCCCTCGAGGCGGATCCGGACCGGCCCCGCTGGGGACCGGGCGTCGCCGATCCCGGGGCGTGGTGGCGGCGGTTCGCCGTCGAGGGTCCGGCCGATCTGCGCCCGGTGCCGACGCCGCAGCCCGGATCCGGGCACGCACAGGAAAGCCGATCCGCCTACACCGCCCAGGTCGAGCGCATCGCCCCGGCCGAACTCCTCGGGCGGGCGAGGGAACTGGAGGAACTGGCGCAGTTCTGCACGGAACCGGACGGGGGACCGTACCTGAGGCTGCGCGCTCCGGCCTGGGCGGGCAAGTCGGCGCTGCTGTCGTGGTTCGTCCTGCACCCGCCGCCCGGCATCCGGGTGGTGTCGTTCTTCGTCACCGCCCGTCTGGCCGGCCAGGACGACCGGGTGGCGTTCTCCGACGCCGTGCTGGAACAGGTGCTCGCGCTGCTCGGGCAGCCCGCCCCGGTGCTGCTCACCGAGTCGACCCGCGACGCGCACACGCTGGCGAAGCTCGACGAGGCGGCCGCGCTGTGCGGAGCGCGCGGCGAGCGGTTGGTCCTGGTCGTCGACGGTCTGGACGAAGATCGGGGCGCCGACGGGCACAGCATCGCCGCCTTGCTGCCGCAGCGGCCGGCCGCCGCCCTGCGGGTGGTCGTCGCGGGCCGACTCAACCCTCCGCTGCCGCCCGACGTCCGCGAGGACCACCCCCTGCACGACCCCGCCACCTGGCGGACCCTGGGCTCGTCCCCGCACGCCGCGCTGACGAGAACCGCCATGCGCCGGGAACTCAAGCACCTGCTGGCCGATCCGTCCGACCGGCACCTGCTGGGTCTCGTTTCCGCCGCCGGGGGCGGACTGGGCGCCGCGGACCTCGCAGAGCTGACCGGGCGCAAGGTCTGGCAGGTCGAGGACCGCCTGAGCGCGACGGCCGGACGCACCTTCACCACGAGAGCCGGCATCTGGCAGGAACGACAGACCTACGTGCTCGGCCACGAGGACCTCCAACAGGAGGCACTCGATCTCCTCGGCCCCGACGAGCTGAACACGTACCGGCGGAGCCTGCACGCCTGGGCCGACACCTACGACGACCGCGGCTGGCCCGGCGACACCCCTGACTTCCTCCTGCTGGGCTACTTCCGGCTCCTCCAGGCCACCGGCTCGGTCACACGCATGGCCGCACTCGCCACCGACCCGGCCCGCCAGGCCCTCATGCTCGCGCGCTCCGGCGCGGAGACCGCGGCCATGGCGGAACTCGTCGCCACCCAGGACGCGCTGCTCGAAGGGCACCCGCCCGATCTGACCGCCATGGCGACGATCGGCGTGCACCAGGACGTCATGGCCCGGCGCAACCGCAACATCTCCCCGGAACTTCCCCCGCTGTGGGCGAAGCTGGGCGACCACACGCGTGCGGAGGCTCTCGCCCGGTCGATCACCGATGAGGACCTGCGGGCCGCGGCGCTCCGGGGGATCACGGAGGCGACGGCGCCGGAAGGCCGGCCGGAGGAGGCACCGGCCGCGAAGCCGGCGGGCGAACCGGCGGGACAGAACGGTTCGGCAAGCGGCGGCGCCCAGCAGGCGGCCGCCGGCTTCGACAGCATCATCGCCCGCGACGTCGAGGAGCTTCTCTCGGCCGCCCGCTCGCTCGGCGCCGACGACGCGGCGGATCTGTTCCACGCGGCGGAGACGACGGCGTACCAGGCCGGCCACCCCGATCTGCGGGCCGACCTGTGGAACGACATCCTCCAGGCGAGAGGGGCGGCCGGCGCCGCTCCAGCTTCCCCGGAACGGTGCGACACCGCGCTGGTCAGCCCCGACCGGCCGGACCTCTTGCTCGACGAGGTCGTGCAGCGCGCCCTGGCCGTGGACGACCCGGACCGCGCGCTGGCCGTCGCGCGGGTGATCCACCGCCGGGACCACCGTTTCGGCCCCTTGGCGGACGTCGTCGAGTACTTGGTACGGGCGGGCGCTCCGGAAGCAGCCGAGGAACTCGCCCTGTCCTCGCCCGGTGGTGAGGGCGGGGTGGCGCTGCTGAACCGGCTGGTCGGCACGGCCGTCGAGGCCGGCCTGCTGGAGGAGGTGGAACGCATCGCCCGCGAGCGGCTCGCTCCCCATGCCACGCACCTCGCCACCGCCCTCGCCCGGACGGCACGGCACCTCGTCGACGGGGGAGTGGCCGAGCGCGGCCGGCAGCTGTTCGCAGAGGCCCTCGAACTCCTGGGGGAACCGTCGGCCCGGGAGCAGGAGAACGTGTTCCTCGACGTCGTGCAGAGCATGGCCGAGACCGGAGCCTTCGAGGAGGCGGCGTCCGCGGCGTCCTCACTCCACAGCGACGACCTGCGCCCGCGTGCGCTGCTGAGCCTGGCACACCTCGCCCACGATCAGGGCGAATCCGCGCACGCGACGACCCTGGCCGCCCAGGTGCTCCGCGACGAGGCTGCGCGAAGACCCCCCTTCTGGGGGCCGGACCCGTTGAGCGACGCCGTCGCGTTGACGGCGCGGCTCGGCCACGTGGACGATGCCGTCGCCGCCGTTCCGCCGCTCGCCGGCCCTGACCGCCGTACGGACCTGCTGGTGCGGATCGTGGAAGCGGCGCTGGAGTCCGGTCACCTGGACGCCGCCCACGCCACCGCCGAGCTGATCACCAGCCCGCCCGCACGGCACGGCCTGGCCCCGGCGTTCATCCGGGCCCATCTGCGGGCCGGCGACCACGCGGCCGCGACAGCCGTCGCACGGGGCCTGCCGGCCGAGGAGGTCAGCCCGGATCTGATCACCACGGCCGCGCTACAGGCCCTGGACGACGGAGGGCTCGACGTCGCCGACCTCCTGGCCGGCCTGGCCCCCCAGCACGACATCCAGGTGACCCTGCGTATCTCGGTGGCACGGGCGGCCGTCACGTCCGCCGCTCCGGCGCGGGCACGTGAGCTGCTGGAGGCCGCGGAGTCGGCGGCCCGCGCCGTACCGGACCCGGTCTGGCAGGCGGACGCGCTGACCGCGGCCGCCTGGGCCCTCCTCCCGCACTCCGACACCGGCAGGATCGGCATGCTCATGGTGGCGGCCGAGACCGCCGCCCGCCGCATCCCCGACCCGACGACCCGCGCGGACGCCCTCACCGACATCGCCGCGGTCGTGACCGCGACCGGCGACCGGGACCGGACGGACCGGATCTTCGAGGAACTCGCGCACACGGCCGCCATACCCTGCGCCTGGGCCGAACGACTCGCCGCCCGAGCCCGCGCCGCGGCCGACCGGGCGCGCCACGACACCGCACGGGCACGCACGCGGGCGGTGGGCGGGCTCGTTCCCTGGATCGACGAACCGCACAACCGGATCCGTGCCGCACAGGCATGGCTCGCGGCGGCGATCCACGTCGGCGACCTGGACCAAGCCGACGAGGCGGCCCGCGCCGTCGACCACCCCGACCAGCGGGCCCTCGCACTCACCGACGTGGCACGCGCCTGCGCGGCGGCCGGGGAGACGGAACGCGCCATCGAGGTGGCCCTGACCGTCGACGCCCCGGACCGACGGGCCGACGCCCTGACCGAAGTGGCGCGGCTCGCCGCGGCCCGGGGCGAACTCGACGCTGCCGAGCGGGCGGCCCTGGGCATCACCGTCCGGGGCGGCCGCCCGCCCGCACTGCTCGGCGTGGCCTGGGAGGCGTCCCGCGGCGGCGACCTCGCACGCGCGGAGCGCATCGTGGCGGCCATCACCGACCCCGCCCGGCGCCGGCTGGGTCTGGACGCCCTCCACGCGCAGCACCACGCGCCACGCACCCACCACGCCCCGTCGGCCTCCCCGGCCGAGCCCCGCGGACGCCCGGAGCCGGCCGTCGAGGACCCGCTCGTGCGGGTGGAGTCCTCGCCTGACGATCCGGCCGCCGTACGGCTGCTCGCGGAGGCGTTGCGCCGCGGCCCGTGCGTACCGGCTTTCGCCGCGCTCGGCCGGATCGATCCGCCGGCTGCGGCCGCCGTCGCCGACACCCTGCTCGGCCTTCTCGGGTGAACGCGGACGTGACCGGACCGGCGCGGTGGTACCCGGCTGCGTCCCGTACTCGACCCGAAACACGGAGCAACACTCACCCGCTCTGCTCCGCTCCGCTCTGCTCGGCGAGGACGCCCGACCGCACGTGCCACGTCCTTCGACGGTGCCCACTTGCGTAACGGTCCCGACAACCGGTAGGCGGATGCCGTGGTGTCGACGTCGGCCCGGTCCAGGCAGCGGTGCGCGCTGTCCTCGGCGGGGCCGGGAGCGGGGGGCAAGCGAAACAGGACCTCCAGCGTGCGCAGGCGCAATCCGGGGCAGGTCGGGGACGGCGAATCCGAGGTGGAGCTGTTCTCCTCGGATCTGCAGAGCACCCGGCGGACTGCCGAGGGGGCCTCGCGCACGCGGCGCTGGCCCACCTGTACGGAGTGGACCGCTCCACTGTCTCCGGAGCTCGCCCCGAAGTGGGCGGCGGCCCGGGAGCCGGCCCTGTGGGAACGGCGCGGTGGAGACCGGAGCCGGGCCTCGGCAGCACCTGGTGTTCACCGAGCGGCTGATGATCACGCTCGTGCATCTGCCGAAGTGTGTGCGAGAAAGACCCCGATGTCACGAGGGTGTGTGGACGGCTCGCACGTCCGTGCGAAAAGGGGGGAGCCGCGACCGGTCCGTCGCCGGTCGACCGGGTGGTCAAGGCGGCGATCACAGTGATGGCGGTGATGGTCCAGAACGCCGCGCGCCAGCCGAACCGCTCGCCGACCAGGGTGGAGATGGGCAGTCCGAGCAGGGTGCCGAGCATGAGGCCGTTCATGGCGACCGCGATCGCCCGGCCGCGGATCTCGGGGCGGGTGATCTGGACGCACTTCGAGATGCTCACGCCGAAGAAGGCTTGGGAGGCGATGCCCGTGATGATCCGCGCGGCCATCATCGTGGAGTAGCCGGTCGCGGTGGCAGCCAGGACATTGCCCGCCAGGAAGATGACGAACAGCACCATCAGTGCCGTCCGCGGCGGGAGTTTCATGAGCGCCACGGTGAGGAACGGCCCGCCGACCGCAATGGCCACCGCGAACGCGGTGATGAGGTATCCGATCTGCGGGATGGTGGCGTTCAGGCCGTCGGCCATCTGCGGCATCAGTCCGGCGACCACGAACTACGCTGGTCACCATGGCAAAGATGCCGAGTGCCAGGACGTATACGGCACGGGGCACGGTGTCTCCTTGGGGGTCGACGCCGACCGGCGTGGGGCGGGTGACGTGATGTTGAAGTGTTATGGATTGATCAGTTCAAAACGCGAGTACGGGCAGGCACCGCCCGGGGCGGAGCGTGGGTCACAGGGTCAGTGCGTCGAGGGTGACTTCGGCGATCGACTCCAGCGTGGTCCGGTCGGCGCCGCCCTGGCTCGAGATGCGCATGCCGCCGATCGCTGCGTTGATGAAGAGGTCGGTGTCGTGCACGAGGCCGCTGGGTAGCGGACCCGGTCAGCCGCGTAATCGCACGCGATAAACCTGGCGACGTCGGCGATCAGGCCCGGGATACTGGTCGCCCATGGATGAGGTCGAAGTCGTCGTCGCCCATTCCGAGCGCGCGACTCTGCGCGTCGGCGACGTGTTCCTGAAGGTGGACGCCGATCAGGCGCGCATCGACGTCGAGGTCGAGGCGATGTCCCTCGCGCCGGTCCCGACCCCGGAGGTCCTGTGGCGCAAGCCGCCCGTGCTCGCGACCGCCGCACTCCCGGGGACGACGCTTGGGCGCCTCGGCGGGCCGGCGACCGGGTCGCCGGCGGCGTGGGCCGCGGCGGGCGCCGCCATCCGGAAGCTGCACGACGCGCCGCTGCCGCCCCGGCCCGGCCGGGCAGGCCGGAGCATCGACGAGTTGACGAAGGAGCTAGCCGACGAGTGCGAGTTGCTCGTGACGAACGGCGTCCTGCCGGCCGACCTGGTCACCCGCAACCGGCAGGTCGCCGAGGCCGCGCTGCGGCCGTGGACTCCGGCGTTCACGCACGGCGACCTGCAGATAGCGCACGTCTTCGTCGACGGCGACGAAGTCACCGGCATCATCGACTGGTCCGAGGCGGGCCACGGAGATGCCCTGTACGACCTCGCCACCTTCATACTCGGACACGAGGAGCACCTCGACGACGTCATCGCCGGCTACGGCACCGACATCGACCTCGACGTGATCCACGCGTGGTCGTCGTTGCGAAGCCTGCTGGCAGTGCGCTCGCTGATCGAGCAGGGCTTCGACCCCTTCGCGCCGGGCTGTGAGGTCGACGTGCTGAGATCCCGGATGTGAGGCCGCGCGGGCCCGACTGCCACGCATGCGTTCTGACGCATCGAGCACGCCATCCCCCCGGGGCGCGTCGCCTGCCCTAACTCTCCACAAAGTGCGGTGCGCAGTCGTCGCCAGCAGATGACGGCGCAGCCGAGGCTGACGAACGCGTGATGGATGTCGTCGCGGATCTCCCAGCGGATGCGCAGGCGGCGGAACCAGTGCAGCAGCGCGATGGTTCCTTCCCCGACCCAGCGGTACAAACCCAGGCCGGAGCCGTGCCCGGTGCCGCGACGGCGATGTGTGGGGTGATCTGGGACCGGCGGACCTGTCCCGGTAGACCTCGTGGTCATAGCCGCGGTCGGCGTACAGGTGCTTGGGCGGCGCAGTGGCTGGCCGCACTTGCCGCGGATCGGCGGGACGGCCTGGATCAGCGGGGTCAGTTGGGTGACGTCGTTGCGGTTGCCGCCGGTGGTGATTGCCGCGAGCGGGGTGCCGTGTGCCTCGACGATCAGGTGGTGCTTGCCGCCGGTCTTGCCCCGGTCCACCGGGGACGGACCGGTGGCCGGCACCGCCCTTCAACGCGCGGATGTGGCTGGAGTCGACTGCGGCGCGGGAGAAGTCCAGCAGGACTGCGGCCCGCAGCTCGGAGAGCAGCAGCTCGTGCAGGCGCTGCCAGACCCCGGCCTTGTTCCAGTCCCGCAGCCGTCACCAGCAGGTCATCCCCGAGCCGAAGCCCAGCTCCTGGGGCAGATACTCCCAGCGGATGCCGGTGTGCAGCACGAACAGGATCCCGCACAGCACTTTGCGACTGTCCAGATGCTTACGACCTGGACGCCGCGGATTACGCGGGACGACCGGCAGCAGCGGCTCGATGCGCGCCCACAATCCGTCGTCGATCTCCCACGGTCTGGCAGCGGTCTTCCTCGTCTCGACTGGCTCGCACCCCCTTCGGCCAGCATCAACGAGAACTGACACCCGTCATTCCCGAAGGTACGGAAACCTCCTTTTGTTAGGAGTCGTTAGACGAAGGGCAGGCTCTCGTGCGCACTCTTTACGTCGTCACCCATCCCGAGGCGACGCACCACGTCGAGGGAGTCGTCGGCGGATGGTACGACTCGCGTCTGACACCCGCCGGCGTCCGTGCGGCGGCCTCCATCGCCCAGGCGCTTCGGGCCCAGATCCCGGACGGCGCCGAGGTGGAGCTGTTCTCCTCGGATCTGCAGCGCACCCGCCGGACTGCCGAGGAGGTGGCCGGACTGTTCGGCGTGAGGCCGACCCTTGATGGCAGGCTGCGGGAGAAGTCCTACGGTCGAGCAGGGGGAAGGCCGCAGGAGTGGCTGGACCGGCGCTTCGTACCACCGCCGGCTGTCGGGGAACGGATGGACCATGACGAGGGCGTGGAGGGTGCCGAGACGAAGGCGGAGTGGGTGCGCCGCATCTATGCGGCCATGGACGAGATCCTGCAGTGTCCGCGCGAACACCAGATCATCGTGACCCACGGCGGCTCGCTGACATTCGTCGTGGCGTCCTGGATCAGGATGCCGATCGAGTCGGCCGGTTACGTCAGTTTCCGGGCCCCTTCCGGCAGCATCACCACGCTGCGTGAGGACGACTTCTTCCACAACCGCCAGGTCGTCAGCCTTGGCGACACTCGCCATCTCGACTCTGCGCAACGGTGAATCATCACCTTGACTGCGCCAGACGATCACCGTCCCCGAATGGCTGCACACCTGCGATCACCACCGCGGACACACCGTGCTGAAGGGCCAGTCACCCGCCGGCCGCGTCCCCGACCTCTCAGGGCCGTACAACTAGGCCGCGTACCGCCAGATGGTCAGGTCTCCTTGGAGGAAGGCGAGGTCCGGTAGGGCGGTCGACTTCGTCTGGATCACGTACAGCCCGATGTTGCCCTCGGTGTCCTTCATGCAGATTTCGGTGCCGGCCGCCGCCGCGGCCAGCGGCCAGCTGTGGCTCTCGGCACTGTTCAGTAGGAGACGACACTCATCGAGGGTGGTGCCGTGCGCTCCGAACATCTGGACGAACACGGTGCTGTCTCCCGTCAGTTCGCAGCCGCTCGACTCGCAACCGAAGCGGATGTCGCCCTTGCGGTTCTTCAGCTCCGGCTCGGAGCTGTCGAGACTCAGCGAGTTCTTCGCGTCCAGCATCACCAGGGGAAACCCCTCCGGCCGCGGTACCTGCGGCGAGTCCGACGGTGACGCCGCGTCCCCGGATGCGCCGTCACCGGCCTGGCCCTCCGACGACTCCGAGGAGGGGCCCGACGACGATCCCGGCGCGGATGCCGACGACCGCGCGGCCGGTTCCGTGGCGGACGTCCCGGAGCCGGTCGTGTTCCGGTCGCCGAGCCGGTCCTTCGCGTCCATGAGCGACCATGCCAGCGCCACCACGAGCAACGCGCCTCCCGACACACCGGCGGCCGCGATCAGCGCCGTGCGCCGCCTGCGGGCCCTGCGCTCCTCCGGCGTCGGCTGCGGCCGCCCGAACTGCGGCTGCCGGTTCGCCGGGGCGGGCGCGGGCACCGGCGGCCGCGGGTGTACCGGGGTCGGTTCGGGTACCGGCGCCGGAACGGTGATCTCCGGCCCGGTGACCTCCCGCCACACGGCAGGCCCGCCGCTCCCGTCGGTGTCCGCCCCCAGCCGCTGCCGGCACCACTGCACGACCTCCGCCGGCGTGGCCCGCTCCGCCGGGTCGGCGGCCAGGCACCGGGCGAACAGCGGCCGCAGCGACTCGGGCAGCAGGGACAGTTCGGGTGCGGAGTGCACGATCCGGTACAGCACGTTGACGGCCGGACCGTCGCCGTAGAGCGGCCTGCCCAGCGCCGCGAACGCCGCCGTCTGGCCGAGCGCGAAGACATCGGCCGCCGCCGTCGTCTCACCCCCGGACGCCTGCTCCGGGGCCATGAAGGAGGGCGTGCCGATCGTGCCCCCCGTCGCCGTGTACGAGGTCCCGTCGGCGGCCAGCGCGATACCGAAGTCGATCACCCGTGGACCGTCGGCGGCCAGCAGCACGTTCGACGGCTTCAGGTCCCGGTGCACGATGCCCTCGGCGTGGATCGCCTGCAACGCCTCGGCCACCCCCGCCATCAGCCACAGCACCGCGGGCACCGGCAGCGGCCCGCGCCGGGTCACCGCCTCCGTCAGCGACGGCCCTGGCACGTACAGCGTGGCCAGCCACGGTGGTACGCCGTCCGCGTCCGCGTCGATCAGCTCGGCGGTGTACGCCCCGCGGACCCGTCGGGCCGCCTTGATCTCCCGGCCGAACCGCCTCCGGAAGTTCGGGTCGTCGGCCAGCTCCGGCCGCACGACTTTGATCGCCACGGGACGGCCGCCCTGCGTGTGCGACAGATACACCCGGCCCATGCCACCGGCACCCAGCCGCGCGGCAAGTCGGTAGCCCGCCACCACCGGCGGGTCGTCGGCCTGGAGTGGCTGGAAAACCTCCGTGGCATGGCTCATCGGCTCTGTACCCCCACTGTGATGCTTTGACCAACGCCAGCAGCCTAGACGGAGATTCGGTACAGCCCGCTCAGCTCTCCCTCGTCAGGACCGGCTCCCGTACTCCCCTGACCAGCCCATGACGGCGTAGTCCTCAGCGACGGTGTCGTGGAAGGTGCGGAGGGCCGTCAGGGCGCCCTCGGCGCCGGCGCCGTCCTGGAACGGCGGCAGCAGTCGGCCGAGCCGGTCGTAGGCGCCGGCCTCGACCGATCGGGACGCCGGAGTAGCAGCTCCCTTGACCGATGTGGGTGCGGCGGTTCGTCTGCGAGGAAGAATTCTGCGAGCGCATGACCTTCGCCGAGCAAGTACCCGGCCTCACCCGCAGGTTCGGGCTCTCAGCACCCCTGGCCCCTTACGGGACAGTCGGCGAAGGAGCACGTTCCGATGCCGGCAGCGAACGGCCCGGATCAGCTCAGTGTCCGTTCTCGTCCAGCAGTCGCCTCAGTTCCGCCTCGTCTTCACTTGTCAGTCCGTCGATGAACCGGGCCAGGACCGTGTTCCGGTCACCGTCCTGGTCGAGTTCACGGTGCATTCGGCGGGCGGTCAGGCCGTGGGAGTCTTCGACAGGGAAGTAGACGAACCCGCGATGGGCGGGACTGCGGTCGATGACACCCTTGTCGTAGAGACGTGCCAGCAGCGTCGCGACCGTAGTCCTGGCCAGCGGTTGCGGCATCGCAGACCTGATCTCCGCGGCCGACTGTGGTCTCCCCGCCGCCCAGAGTGCAGCCAGTACGCTGGCCTCCAACTCTCCGGCAGGCCGACGCTCAGCGTGGCTTTCAGCCATGGCCCCTCCCCTCTCTGTCCTCGGCGAGCTGTGCGCAGCACGGCAGAGGCGTTGCCGGCCCCTGGGAGCAGAGCAAGCCGCCCCAGTACTCATTATCGGGGGAGATCCCCCGTGCAACCACGGGCTGAAGTGCAACAGGGGGCCGACTCGGGTGGTTGGTGCGAAGACGATGTCGTCCGCTACTCGGAGACCACCCGCCGTGACCGGCCCCGTCTGCCGAGGGCGGAGCGCCAGGCGTTCCCCGCCCCAGGGTTCTGGCGGTAGCCGACGAGCACGAGGACTCCTATTCTGCGTCGCCTGTGCTCACGAGGCCGACTCGGTGGGCCTTCGCGACGAGTTGAGCGCGACTTCTGGCATTGAGCTTGAGCATGGCGCGATTTATGTGTGTCTTTACCGTCAGATGCGAGACGATCAAGCGATCGGATATTTCCCTGTTGTCCAGTCCGAGAGCAGCAAGGGCTACCACCTCTCGTTCTCTCGGGGTGAGGTCGCCCAACCTTCCGACAACTGCGTCATGGGCGCTGACGTGCGCCAAGGGGAAGACCTTGTCGAGCACATAGCGTGTCGCGGCGGGCGACAGAAGTGCGTCACCGCGCGCAACGGCTTTGATGGTGTCGACGAGATGATCCGCGCGGTTCTCGGTCTCGAGGAACCCGCTGGCTCCGGAGTTCAGAGCCCCAAGCACCCAGGTCTCCGTGATGTGGTCGGCCAACATCACTACGCGAACGGCGGCCGCCCATGGTGCGTGTGTTATCTGACGCGATACCTCGATACCATCGATCCCTGCCGCGTGAGCGTGCACGAGGACGACATCCGGTCGCAGGTCCCGAGCCAGTCGGACGCCCTCGATTCCGCTTTCGACCGACGCGATCAGTTCGATCCCCGATGCGCGTTCGATAAGTTCCTTGACTCGAGGATGCCCGGAATCCCGGCCATGAACCAGCAGTACACGGAGCATCATCTACACCTTCGCTGAGTCAATCAAGACGCTAGGAATGTGCACAGGTGCGTGATTCGCCTCACGCCGTTCGGTGTCGCCATTCGTCGTACCGCTGCCCCGGTGCGCAGGTGCACCGAAGGGAAATGTTCGAAAGCCCCCGGAGTCCGGACGCCGTCCGAAGCTCGGTGCGAATCCGGCGAAGTGAAGGCGGGTGCGCCTAACGAGCCGGAATGGGCACCCGCGATTCCGGCGAACTGGGAATTCCTGTACCGTGGGCTGCGGCAACTGACCGTTCAAGCGGGGACATTCGGCGCGACCTTCCGCAGGGTGGAGCAGGGACTGTCTACAGCCTTGTGGACAGTCTACTGCACTGTAGTCGAAGTCGGGGGTGAGTGTGCCAGGTGTCCTGCCGGGAAGAGCGGATGCGCCGCCAGGTCTGCGAGGCCGACAACTGGGCCATGTCGTCTGCCGGTTGGATGCATGCGCGGTGAGTGTGTGCTGTCTCCTTGCATTGAAGGGCTGTCGATGCTGACTCCGTTGTTTCTCGTGCCCTTGGTGCTGCCGTTCGTGCTGTGCCTGGCGACGAGCCGCGTGTTGGAGCGGGCGCGACCGAATGCGGCACTGTGGATCCTCACGGCGACCACGCTCGTCTCGGCCTTAGCCAGTGTCGTCTCACTGGGCGCCCTGGTTCTGACTGGTTTGTACCTCGTGCCGGCCTTCGCGGAGTTCAGTCGTTTCGTCCGCCATCTCTGCACGCCGTCGGCCCAGGTGATGAGCGGGATGGCGGTCCTGGCCGCATGTGCTCTCGCCATCGGAGGCCTGAGGTTCGGTTATTCCGCTGTGCGGCACACTCGCACGCTTCGGGCCGCGCAGCGGCAGGTGGCGCGGCTTCCCGTGGTGGGAGATCTGTGCGTTGTCGGTTCGCCCCTGCCCGACGCGTACGCGCTGCCCGGCCGGCCGAACCGCATCGTCGTGACCGCGGGCATGCTGCGCAGTCTCGGGGCGGCGGAACGGGAGGCCCTGTTCGCTCACGAGCGCGCCCACAATGCCCAGAGGCACCACTACTTCCTCGTGGTCGCCGAGGCGGCGGCCCACTGCCATCCCGCTCTCCGCAGGGTGCGCGCGGAGATCCGTCTCGCGGCGGAACTCGCGGCCGACGAAGCTGCGGCCAGGGCCCTCGGGGACAGGAAGCTTGTCGCCCTCGCCGTAGCGCGGGCAGCGTTGGCCAGCCATGACGCGGGCCCCAGCACACGGCCCTACCTGGCCCTCGGGGCTGCGACTGGTCCGGTTTCGCGCCGCGTGTCCACCCTCCTCGAACCATCGGCGGCCCCTTACGGGCTGAAGCCTGTTCTCACGCTTCTTCTGGCGCTGGCCGTTCTCGTCTCAGCCGGCACGACTGTGGCGGCAGTGCTGCATCTTCGCCATGAGGTGGGCGAGGCACAGGGCGTGATTCCCCGCTGACTCGTTCAGGAACACGGTGACGCCTACGCGGCTTCCTTCGTCCGCCTTCTCGGGAACACGACGCTCGGGCGGCGCCCCATCTCAGCCGGCGTGAGCGCGACCTAGAGACGCGCGCGCACGAGTTCGTGCGTGGCCGCGTGCTGGGGATCGGCGAAGACGACTGCTGTGCAGCCGGACTCCACCACGCGTCCGTCGGCAAGGACCGTGACGGTGTCCGTGCGTTCTCGTACCAGCGGCAGATCATGGCTGATGACGATGAGCGTCATGGCCCGGTTCTCGCGTAGTTGCTGAAGCAGGTCCATGACCGCGTCGCCAGTGCTCTGGTCGAGTGCGGACGTGATCTCGTCGCAGATGAGGATGTCGGGCTCGGCCGCGAGTGCTCTGGCGATCGCCACCCGCTGGCGCTGGCCACCCGACAACTCGTGCGGATACCGGCCGGCGAAATCGGCCGGCAGGCCGACCTGGCTCAGCAGGTCTTCGACGGCCTGGTCGAGGCTGCCCGAGGACACCCGGCGATGCAGGCGAAGGGGCCTGGCCACCTGCGAACCAACGGTACGGCTCGGGTTCAGCGCGCTGAGCGGGTTCTGGGTGATCAGCTGGACGCGGCGACGCTGCCCCTGGGTACGGCGCCACATGGCCAGGGGCAGAGCTGTGCCGCCGACCCTCATGGTGCCGGTCCGACTCCGCTGGAGACCGACGAGCGCACGGGCCAGCGTCGTCTTGCCGGAGCCCGAGGCCCCGACGACGGCCGCCGCCGAGCCCTGAGCCACAGCGAGGTGGACGCGGTCCAGGACAGGACGTCCCGCAGCCCTGCGGCCGAACGTCACGCTGAGGTCGCGCACATCAAGGGCGGGGACTTCTGCGGCACCCGTGTCCGAGACTGGATTCGCCGGTGTCAGGCGGGGCACCGCGACGGGGCCCGAGCCGTGCCTCCTTCGGTCGTCCTTGGCTGCGCCCAGCTCCACGACCTCGTCAGCGAGTCGCTCGACGACATCTGCGTCGTGCGAGGTGAAGGCGACGGAGAGGCTGTGCTCGTGGGTGAGGCGGCGCAGCAATGCGGCTATCTCGTCGCAGAGCGCCGGGTCGAGTCCGGCCGTGGGTTCGTCCAGGAGCAGCAGGGCCGGTTGTCTGGACAGGGCCCGTGCCAAGGCGACACGGCGCAGCTGGCCTCCCGAGAGCTCCCCCGGACGGCGGGAAGCAAAACGGTACTCGGTCGGCAGGCGGACAGCCTCCAGCAGGTCGCGCGGTGTTGTGGGAGCAGGGTCCGTGCTCAGCTCCTTCAGGAGCGTACGGACACGCAGTCGGGGATTGAGCGCCGAAGCGGGATCCTGGCCGACGTAAGCAATCTTGGTTCTACGGATCTCGCGGCGTGCGGCTTCGTCCAGCCCGAGCATGTCGTGGCCGAGTACGTGGACATGGCCGGCCGAGTGCTGCGTGCCGGAAGGCAGGTGGCCGAGCAGCACACGGAGCAGCGTCGTCTTGCCTGCGCCCGACGTGCCGGTGACGGCGACGATCCGGCCCGGGTTCAGGGTGAGGGACACGTTGGTGAGCAGACGGCGACCGTCCGATGCAGTGACGCCGAGCGCGCTGACCTCGGCTGTCGGTGCGCAGCGGCGGGTGTCTTCGTCGCACCGCTGTTCGGGGGTGAGGCTCACAGCAGGGTTACCGCCTTCCGGCCGGTCTGCGGAGCCAGGGCAGCCGCCGCGAGGTTGACGCTCAGGGCCAGGAGTCCGACCGCCGCGCTGGGGGCGAGGACCGCCCAGGGGTTCAGGAGAATCCCCGGTGAGTTCTCCCGGATCATCAACGCCCAGTCCGCAGCGGGTGGTTGAGGGCCGACCTGGAGGAAGCCGGCCATGGAGACGACGTAGACCGCCTCGACGAACCTCAGCCCCAGCACAGCGAGAAGGGTGGCGCGCAGGTTGGGCAGAACTTCACGTACAACGAGGAACCAGAGCCGTTCGCCGCCGGCAGCGGCCGCCTCGACATAGCCGGACCCGGCAACGGGCGCGGCTGCATGGGCTACGAGGCGCACGGCGTAGGGCAGCCCCAGGACGATGGCCGCGACAGCAACGGCGAAGCGACCGCCGCCCGGCCAGGACAGGGCGACCACCATGATGCCCAGCACCGCAGGAAGGAGGATCAGCACGTCCGCCGCCCGCTCGATGACGCGGCCGACGGCCGGCCGCAGGGCACCGATCGCTCCGATCACGGCAGCGGCTGCGGTGACTGCCACGGCGATGAACAACGCCGACAGCACGAGGTCGCGACCGCCCGCCAGCACTCTGCTGAACACGTCGCGGCCGAGCTGGTCACCGCCGAGGAGTGCCCCGTCTCCGGACCTGGCGAAGGGAAGGGTGACGGGCTCGGCCACAGCACGGGGGGTTGTCCACGGTCCGACGAGAGCGAGAATGACGAGCGCGGCGGCGGGAAGGACCCGGAGCAGGACCGCCACCGCGGAGGAATGCCGCCGCGTCCGGAACGTGTCCTCGCCGCGATGGCCTGTCAGCGGCTTCAACTGCGGCCTCCATCAATGCGTCGGGGCGATGGGACGAAGCCGGTGGGACTCTGGGGGGTCATCGTTGACCCACGACCAGCAGGTCACGCAACAGGTCGGCCGTCAGCAGCACGACGGTGATCACCGCGCCGGCCAGCACGGTCACGCCGGCGATCACCGGGGTGTCGCGGTCGGCGATCGCCGAGGCCAACACGGCTCCGACGCCGGGATAGTTGAAGATGGTCTCCACGGCGACCGCTCCTCCCAGAAGTACTCCGGACGAGGTGGCGAGCCCCGTGGCGATGGTCGGCACAGCCCCTGGCAGGACATGGAGGAGCACCACTCGACGGGGCGACAGGCCGTCGAAGACGGCTGCTTCGACATACGGGGTGCGGGCCTCGTCGGCGAGGGCCGCACGGGCGATGCGCGTGTTCCAGCCGGTCTGCGGAATCGTCAGGGACAGAACCGGAAGAATCAGCATCGTCCAGGAAGCAGGGTCGCCGTCTCCGTCGGTAAGAGTGACTGCGGGCAGCCAGCCGGTCCACAGCGACAACACCAGGACGAGCCCGACGGCGACAACGAACTCGGGGACCGCGAACACGGCGGTCGACGCATGGGTGATGATCCGGTCGAGACGACCACCGGGTCGAAGTGCCGCCCATGACGCGAACGTCAGTGACAACAGCGCCGTCAGCAGCAGGGCCGATCCGCTGAGCACCAGCGTGTTGGGAAAGGCCGTGGTCAGCATGTCGGCGACGCGCTCGCCGTGCGCGGAGGTCCCCAGGTCTCCGGCCGGCAGGCCGGATATCCAGTCCCAGAACCGTTCCAGGACGGTCCTGTCGAGACCGAGCATCTCCCGCCGCAGGGCCAGGTCCGCAGCGCTCTCTCCACGCTCCGAGGTGGCGTCCGCGGCATCGCCGGGGAGCAGCTCGACACCGATGAAGACCATGGCGAGAAGGGTCGCGAGCAGCACGATGCGTTTCAGCACGACGAGGCCGGCGCGGGCCGCGATCCACGCGAGTGCGGGCTTGGCCGGCCTCCCCTCGGCAGACGTTTCCGGGTGAGCGGCCGGCGCTCCGATGTCCGGGATCAACGGGACAGCCATGCCTTCTCGAGCTGGACGCGGCCGTAGCCGGGCAGGGTCGGCAGTCCATGCACCGTGGAGGCCGCGAGATCGACGCCGTCCGCCATGCCCCACAGCAGGTAGCCGGAGCTGTCGTACTCGATCTTCTGCATCTGCTGGAGCAGTCGCGTGCGCCGGGCGTCGTCGGCGGTGCCGATGGCCTTCTCGTACGCCGTGTCGAAGGCGGTGTCCTTCCAGCCCGCCTCGTTCTGCCCGCTGTCGGAGACCATGGTCTTGCTGGCGAAGAAGACGACCGAGTCGTTGGTGCCCCAGTAGGTGGTGTAGAGGTCGCCCTTGAGCCAGGTCTTGTCCCAGAAGACCGCAGACTCCTGCTTGACGACCTTCACCTTGACGCCGGCCTCACGTACCTGAGTGGCGAAGAGGGTGGCCGACTCGGCGAGTCCGGAGATGTCCTCGGTGGTCATGAGCTCGTAGGTCTTCGAGGTGTCGAAACCCGCCTCCTTCAGCAACTGCCTGGCTCTGACGAGGTCACGGGTGCGCTGCGGGAGGCTCTTGGCGTACGCGGGGTCGCCGGTGCCGAGGATGTCGTTGGCGACGGTGCCGTAACCGGACAGGACCTGCTGGACCATGGACTCGCGGTCGACGGCCAGGCGCAGGGCCTCGCGCACTCTGGCGTCGGAGAAGGGACCATCGGCGGCGCGCATGACGATCGGCATCGCCATGTCGTTGGGGCGGCGGACGGTCTGGATGCCGCTGCGCGTGCCGGCCGTGCGGGCTGCGATGGCACCGGCGTTGGAGGCGACGTCGATCTGACCCGCGAGCAGCGCGTTCGCCATGGCCTGCGGGCTCTCGAAGATTTTCACCTCGATGGCGTCCAGGTACACGTCCCCGCCGTACCAGGAGTCGTTGCGCACCAGACGGGCGTTGCCGCCGCGGAACCAGTCGAGCCTGAAGGGTCCGGTGCCGGGTGCCTCCGCGATGTCCCTTTCGGTCGTGCCGTCGGGAATCACGAACGTGGTCAGGCGTGTGAGCAGCGGGAGTTCGGCGTTGGCGTAGTCGGAGACCAGGACAACCGTGTCGATGCCCTGTGCGGTGATGTTCTTCGCCTCGATACCGGGCAGACGGGAGGCCCCGGCGGGGGTGGCACGCAGCCTCTTGAGCGAGAAGACGACGTCCTTCGCGGTCACCGGGGAACCGTCGTGGAACGTCGCATCCTCGGCGATCTTGAACTTCCAGGTCTTCAGGTCGGCCGACGGCTCCCACCTCACGGCGAGTCGGGGCGCGGTGTTCGGTGTGGCGCCAGGCACGGTGAGCGCGTCGTGGACGAGGCTGATGATCAGGTAGTCGCTCTCGTTCGACTGGGTGCCGTGCGGGTCGCGGGTGATGGCACTCGCGCGACCGAGGGCCCCGACTCGCAGGGTGCCACCCTTGCGAGGCCTTGCGGATCCGCCGCCAGTGGAACCGGCCGGCTCGGCGCCGTCACCGCTGCTGCAGGCAGTCAGCGCGGACACCGCGGTCAAAGTCGTTCCGGCCCAGAGCAGTTGACGTCTCGTCAGAGCCACTTGATCCTCGACTTCCCAAAGCGGACATTCACTTACTTAGGTATGCCTACCCTAAGAGCTCGTTCAGCGGCAATACTCCATGTGGAGTACTGCACACCTCTGCGTATCCATCTAACTTAGGTATGGCTTACCTGAGCTTGCCGACGGGATGTGTAGCGGATCGCGACCCCGAGACCCGCACCCTCTGCCGCCGATCTGCCCGGTCCGCCCTCGTCCGGCCTTTGCCTGCCGCAACTCCGCGCCCCCGCACGCGCCCCACGAATGGACGGTTGATCATGCCGACGGCAGTCACACCTGTGCGCCATCTCCACCCACATGCCGTAGACGAACTGACCGAAGCGGCTCACACCCTGCTCTCCGCTCACGGCGGAGACCCCCGCTCCTCCACTCTGATGCGCCAAGTCCCCTCCCTCGGCGCCGCGTTGGGTGCCGACATCCGGCACGCCTGCCGTCCCGTGGACACCGCCGCCGGACTGTACGTGGTACGCGGTATCCCTGTGGACGACGCGACGATCGGCCCCACGCCGGCCCACTGGTCCACCGCGGGCGCCTCCGGGGCGGTCTACGACGTGGCCCTGCTCCTGCTCGCCACCCTGATGGGCACCCCCATCGCCTGGGAAGGGCAGCAGGACGGCCGGTTCGTGCACAACATCGTCCCCTCTGCCGGTCACGAGGAGGAGCAGACCGGAGCCAGCAGCAGTGTGCTGCTCAGCCCGCACACCGAGGACGCCTTCCACCCCGGCCGCGCCCACCTGCTGATCCTCGGCTGTATGCGCAACCACGACGCCGTCGCCACCACTGCCGCGTCCATCCGGCAGGTCGAACTGTCTGCTGAGGACGTCGAGTTGCTCAGCCGTCCGGCCCTGCCCATCCTCCCCGACGACGCCTACGCCGAAGCCCGGGCGTACACCGGGTCTCCTCCGCCCGTGCCGACGCTGTGGCGGTCGCCGACCGGGATGACCCTGCGCTTCGATCCCGCCTACACCCCCCTCGACCAGGCGCCCGAGGAACACCGTGCCGCCTACGAGCGTCTGTCGGACGAACTGGCCAGGGTCTCCATCGCCATCAGCCTGGCGCCTGGTGACGTCCTCGTCGTCGACAACGATCTCGTGGTCCACGGCCGGGTCCCCTTCAACGCCCGCTACGACGGCACCGACCGGTGGCTCAAGCGGGCCTCCGTCCGCGTCCCCGGCCGGCGCACCCGCCCGCCCGCCGAAGCCGCCGAGCACGGCTACGGTCAGGCGGCCCTCGAAGCGCACGTGAGCTGAACATCCACCCCGCGAAGGAGGAATCACTCATGTCCGACACCTCGGCCGCTCCCGTCGGCGCTCCGGTCTCCGGCGACGACACGCACCTGCGGATCCTGTCCACCACCGACCTCGCCGGGATCGAGATATCGCTGGTCGACGTGGTGGCCACGGTCGAAGGCGCCTACCGCACGCTCCACGCCGGCCAGTCCGACAACCCTCGCAAACTGACCGTCAAGCCGCAGGACGGGCACTCCGTCTCCTATGCGATGCTGGGCAGGGACGGCTCCCGCAACGTCGTGGCGATCAAGACCTCGTACAAGCACGGCCTGGACAAGGGCCGCGAGGAGCAGCACTACTACACGGCGCTGACGGTCTACGACGACGTCACCGGGCTGCCGGTGGCGATGATGGACTGCTCTCGCATCGGCTCGCTCCGCACACCAGCCGTCTCGGCACTCCTCGCCCGGGAGTGCGCTGCCCCCGGCGCACGCTCCGCACTGGTCATCGGCACGGGGACCCAAGGGCGCCTCGCCCTGCCGTTCCTCCTCACCACACTTCCCGGCCTGGACCGGCTGACGGTGTTCGGCACCCACCTCGAGGGCATCGCCGCCGTCCGCGAACAGCTGCGCGCCCACTTCCCCGACCGGGACGTCGAGGTGGTCACCGATCTGCGGGACGCCGCCTCGGACGCCGACGTCATCGTCGCCACGGCCGGCCCCCACACCCCGGCAGCCGTCGAAGCGGACTGGCTCAAGCCCGGCGCGCTGTCCGTCCTCGTCGGGCACGGGCTCGCGCCCTCGACACTGCACCAGGCCGACCGTGTCATCGCCACCAGCGAAGCCCAGATGAACGTCACCGGCACCGACATGGCCGACGCGGAAGGCAAACTGCCCCCGGTCGACACGGAGTTCCCACCAGTGATCGCCGGAATCACCAGCGGTCGCGTCAGCGGTACGGAGCGGATCTTCGCCTACAACAGCGGTCTCGTCATCACCGACATCGCACTTGGCCACCGCTTCTCACAGCTGGCCATCGCCCAGGGGCTGGGCACCGAGGTGCCGCTGTGGCGGTGACCGTCTCAGCAGGCACCCCCCTGCGTCATCCGACACTCCCGGCGCTGCCCGACCCGGCCACCAGCGCGGTGCTGGCCAGCGGGATCCTGCCCGAACTCGCCTACGCCTTCGACGGGCCCTTCCACTTTCTGCTGCCCGACGCCTTCGACGCCAACCTGCGCGCCCTGCACGAAGCCCTCGCCGCAGCCGGTGTGGACGGCTACGTGTACTTCGCGAAGAAGTCCAACAAGGCGGCTGTCTTCGCCGAACGCGCCGCGGCGCTCGGCGCCGGGGCCGATGTCGCCTCCGTCGGTGAGCTGCGCGAGGCGCTCGGCCACGGCGTGCGCGGCGAACACCTCGTGGTGACCGGACCTGCGAAGGATCCACACCTGCTGCGACTGGCCGTACGGCACGGCGCGCTCATCGCGGTCGACGCCCTTGACGAACTGGACACAGTCACCACCATCGCACTGAACGGGCAGGCCCGCCCTGCCCGTGTGCTCTTGCGCGTCCTGCCGTCCGCTCAGCCGCACAGCCGGTTCGGGATGACCGAGGACGAACTGGCCACTGCTCTGGACCGCTGCGTGACAGCGGGCGATGCCCTGCGCATGGAGGGCTTCAGCTTTCATCTGTCCGGCTATGCCCTCCAGCCCCGCGCCGACCTCGCCGTCCGGCTCGCCGGCCTGTGCCACGCGGCGCGTGTCAAGGGACTGGAAGCCAGGCGCATCAGCATCGGCGGCGGCCTGCCCATCAGCTACACCGACGCCGACACCTGGCACACCTTCCTCGCAGACCAGCGCCCCAGCCACTACCACGCCGAAAAATCGTTCCGGAGCGGCGACTTCTACCCCTATCACTCACCGATCTCCGGAGCTGACGCTCTGGCGGCGCTTCTGGCCACCTGCCCTCAGGACAGGGACACCTCCTTGGCCGGTGTCCTCAGGGACACGGGGTTGGAGCTGCTCCTCGAGCCCGGCCGCGCCCTGCTGGACCGGGCCGGAGCCACCGTCTTCACCGTCCAGGGTGTCAAAGACCGTGACGGATACCGGCTGCTGACCGTCGACGGTACGAGCCTGAGCCTGTCCGAGCAGTGGTTCAACAGCGAATACCTCCCCGACCCCCAGCTGATCCCCCAGCGACCCGACGCGCCCGCCGGGGTGTTCCCCGCCAGTGTGGGCGCGGCCACCTGTCTGGAGTCGGACATGCTCACCTGGCGCAAGGTCGCCTTCCCGCATCTCCCGCGCATCGGGGACCTCCTCGTCTACCCGAACACGGCCGGCTACCAGATGGACTCCAACGAGTCGCCCTTCCACGACCTGCCCCTGCCTCCCAAGATCGTCATCGACCGGACCGACCGCGTCCGGCCGCGCTGGCGCCTGGACCGCCACTTCACCTGACACCGCCCGCTCGTACCCGCACCCCCCGCCCAACAGGAGCATTCAATGCCCGGAGCCCTTCAGCGCCCCGCCGTGGTCTCGCGCATATCCGACCTCATCGGATGCACCCCCCTGCTGGAACTCGCCACCACCGAGACCGGCAGCCGTCTGCTGCTGAAACTCGAGATGTACAACCCCACCGGAACCGCGAAGATCCGCATGGCCCGCGCCATGGTCGACGCCGCCGAGGCCGCGGGCGAACTGCGCCCAGGCGGCCGGATCGTCGAGTCCACCTCAGGAAACACCGGCCTGGGCCTGGCGGTGATCGCCGCTGAACGCGGCTACACCTTCACCGCCGTGGTCGACCACCACGCGGCCCCCGGCAAACTCCGCGGCATGAAAGCGCTCGGCACCGAACTCGTCTACGTCGGTGGCGACGGCACCGAGGAACTCGCCACCGCCGCACGCGAGGACCTCGCCGAGGACATGGCCCGCGGCCAGGACAACACCGTCTTCACCGAGCAGCACAACAACCTCGCCAACGGCGTCGGCTATTTCCCCGTCGCCCATGAACTCCACAAGGCCCTCGACGGCGACATCGGCGTCCTGATCGGCGCCGTCGGCACCGGCGGCGCCCTGTGCGGCACCGGCCGCGAGTTGACCCGACTCATGTCCGACTTCACCGTCATCGGCGTAGAACCCGAGGGGTCCATCGCTTTCGGCGGCCCCGCCCACGACTACTACCAATCCGGCACCGGCACCCCCGAGGGCGCCACGATCGGCGCCCTGGTCGACTTCGACCTGATCGACGAAGGCGTCAAGGTCGGCGACAGGGAAGCGTTCGCGACCTGCCGGGCCGTCGCCCGCACCGGCCTGCTCATCGGCGGCTCGGCCGGCGGTGTCGTCTACGAGGCCCTGACCCGGCTGTCCGACCTGCCGCCCGGCACCACTGTGGTCGCCCTCGTCAACGACGGTGGGGAGAAGTACATGGACACCGTCTTCAACGACGACTGGATGAGCGCACGCGATCTCCTGAGCCCCGCCATCGAGCGGGAGGTCGACGAACTCCTCACCAAACTCCGCAGGAACCGGTAGACCTCATGCTCACCACCCTCCTCCGCGACAGCCGCGCACTCGGCGCGCTCGCCGTGCCGCTCATCCTCACCCAGCTCGCCCAGGTCGCCCTCACGACCACCGACGCAGTGATGATGGGCCTGCTCGGCACCACCGAGCTCGCGGCCGGCGGCCTCGCCATCGTGATCTTCAACCAGATACGCACGATGGGCGTCGGCCTCATCACCTCCGTCGGCAACCAGGTCGCCGCCGCCGCGGCCCGCGCCGAGCAGGCAGCCGGCGGCACGGACGGCACGGACGGCACGCAGGAACCGGCACACGACGAGACACGGGCGATCGTGCGCGCGAGCCTGGCCATCGCCACCCTCGCCGGGGTCACCGGCGCCCTCCTGATGATCCTCATCGGGCAGGCGCTGACCTTGCTCGGCCAGGACGCCCAAGTCGTCCACCTCACGCGGAGCATGCTCCACGCACTCGCCCCCGGCCTGTTGCCCTGCCTGTGGTTCCAGGCCGTACGTCAGTTCACCGTCGGGATGCGCCGCCCGCAGGCGCTGCTCCGGATCACCATGGCGTCCATCGCCGTGAACGCGGGCCTGAACTGGATCCTGATCCACGGCGCGTTCGGACTTCCCCGCCTCGGACTGACCGGCGTCGGCATCGCCACCTCCACCGTCCACCTGCTGTCGTTCCTGGCCCTCTGCCTCGCCGCGAAGAAGGACACCTCGCTCGCCCCGCTCCTCACCTTCCGCATCACCCGCACAGACCCGGCCGCACTCAAGCGCACCCTCGGCCTCGGTGCGCCGATCGCCGCCACCTACGGCTCGGAGGCCGGATTCTTCTCCGTCACCACCTTCATGGCAGGCTCGTTCGGCCCCGACGCACTGGCCGCGCACACCGCCGTCAATCAACTCGTGCACATCGTCTTCCAGGTGGCCGTCGGACTGTCCCACGCGGCGTCCATCAACGTCAGCCGCGAACTCGCCCTCGGCAACCACGACGGCGCCAGACGCATCAGGAACACGGCACTCGTCTGCGCCGCCGCCGTCATGACCTGCGTCGGCATCCTGTACCTCACTGTGCCGCGCCTCGTGCTGGCACCGTTCCTCGACACGGGTTCCGGCGAGGCACTCACCATCGCCACCCACCTCCTGATCGTCACCGCGTTCCTCCAGTTCTTCGACTGCGCCCAGAACATCGGCGTCGGACTCCTACGCGGACTCGACGACACCACGAGCGGCTTCCGTATCACCCTCATCGGCTACTGGGTCGTCGGACTCCCCGCCGCCTGGCTTCTGGCCTACGCCCTCGGCCTCGACACCCTCGGCATCTGGCTCGGCCTCCTCACCGGCCTCGCCGCCACCGCCACCCTCCTGCTGCGTTGCTACAGCGCCGCTCTCACCACCACCCGGCCCGTCGCCGCGACGGTCGCCTGAACCGGACACCGGGCATCCGCCCGAGCTGCCGTCTCGGTGTGCGCCGGCTGCTCGACGCATGACCCGGCTCCGCAGCCGCCCAGCTGGTCACCAGTGGCCGACGCTGCATCCCTCTCCTCGCGGCGCACTGGTTCCTGGATCCACGACGTCACGGCCACCCACCGACCGGCTCGCTCAACTGCTTCGTCCGGGCATGAAACCTGACGGGCGCTTCAGGCGGAGTGAACCTGACCGGCGGTTCGAGGAAACGCCGACCCCGCCGCGCGGCGTTCCGTCCCCGTCACGGGAGGGTGACGGGGACGGGCGCGGCACATGGGGCGTGCCGTCGAGGACGGGTCGGCCCTCGCTCTGGGGTCAGTATTCCGTCGTCCGGGACTGCAGGTAGTCCTTGAGGAAGGTCCACTTGGCCTGCGAGTCGGCGGAGTCGATCACCCCGGTGGTCGAACCCAGCTCCAGGGTGATCGGCTTGCCGGTGCGCAGGGCGGGCCAGGCGGGCAGCCCGCGTCCGTTGGGGTCACCGTGGGCGGCGAAGTTGACCAGGTAGGAGGATGCGGTGTCGGCGACCCTGTGGTCGACCGAGGTCCAGGGACGGGACGAGGTGGCGTACAGGTTGCCGAACATGTAGTAGATCTCGGCACCGTGATAGGCACCCACCGTGCCCGTGCCGACGATCGGGTTGGTGGTGTCCGTGCCGGGCGGGACCTGGCTGAACCAGTAGGTGAAGACCGGGCTGTGGTTCAGCGCAGCTGTCTTGAACTGGGTGCCCCACAGGAAGGTGGAGACGCGTTCCTCGTCCCGGCAGTAGGCGTTGTACTGGTCCGCGGCCTCGGCGTCCGTGGTGGCCGGATACAGCTTGAGGAAAGCCGCCGCCCGGTCGCCGAAGGTCTCGGCGGCGAACAGCTGGTAGGCGGCGACGGTCATGGTCAGGGTGGGCGAGGCTCCGTTCTCGTCCTTGTTGTTGCCGGTGAACACGGGAATGTCGTACTCGGTTCGGGCAGTCATCGCCCCGGTGTAGGTGGTGGGCAGGACATAGCCGTCGAGGACGTTGCCGAAGGCGGTCGCCGCGGCGGGCGCGTCGACGGCGTACGTCTTCGCTACCAGGTCCTCGGCGCTGATCGCGCGCATCTCGGACAGCGAGGTGGCGCCCAGGTAGTCCTGGAAGGCGGCGCCCACCGCTTCGGCCGTGGCCAGGGGCTCGTAGCCGCCGGCCACGTGGCCGAGCGAGGGGTCCTTGGTGTACTGAACGCCGGCCCAGAGCGCGCCGCGGTTGAACAGGCCCCGGGCCAGCTTCGAGATCATCAGGATATTGACGAAGGACGAGCCGTGCGACCAGCCGGCCAGCGTCACCCGGTCCGGGTCACCGCCGAACGCGGCGATGTTCTCCCGGATCCACTTCAGGCAGGCGACGGTGTCCTGCGCGCCCCAGTTACCGGAGCCGCCGTGCCCGCCCTCGGCGGTCAGCGCGGGGTGCGCGAGCCCGCCGAACGGGCCCACCCGGTGGTTGAAGGTGACCACCACGGCGCCCTTGGCGGCGAGGTTCGCGCCGTCATAGATCGGCTGTGAGGCCCACATGGCGGAGTTGCGGCCGCCGTAGATCCACACGATGACCGGACGGCGTTCCTTCGCCGACGCCGCGGCCGTCCAGATGTTGAGGTTGAGACAGTCCTCGCTCAGCTCGGGCACGTCCTCGGCGGCGATGCCGGTCACCGGCTGCGGACAGGCCGGCCCCCAGCTGTCCGCGGCGCGCACCCCCTTCCAGGACGGTGCGGGCTGCGGCGCCCGCCACCGGTTGCGGCCGGCCGTGGAAGCCGCATACGGAATGCCCTTGTAGACGGTGACACCGGACAGCGCGGCGCCCACTCCGGTGACGAGACCGGACGCGGTGCGCACCGGCTTCGCCGGGTTCCGGGTCGCGGTACGGAGGGTGGGGGTGGCGGCCGCGGCGGGTGCCGCGCCGGCGACGCCCAGGGCGCCGCCGACCGCCAGGCCGATAGCGCCGCCCATCACACGGCGGCGTCCCACGGCTTCCGTAGGGCCGGACCCGGGGGAATCGACCAAGTCTGTGGTTTCAGGAGCAGGGAGCACACAGGCCTCCGTAGTCAGGTGGGGATCGACGGTCGCGGGACGTCCGATTGCTGCGACCGGGGCTCATGCTGTGAGGCACCGCGGAGGCGGGCAAGTCCTGAGGTGCGCATTCTCAGGGAAGCCGACGCAAGCATTGCGTGCGGCGAGAGAGGGATGCGTGGCGTCGCGACGGGGCAGCCCGACCCCCGACCGCTTGCCTGTGCGAGGGAACTGACGGGCCATTTGAGAGGAACGTTGTCTCGCCCACAGGGTCGGGAACGCGGCCGACCGGCCGGAGCAGCCAACGTGCCGCAGTCTTCCGGGAAGACACTTCGCGATTTGCGCCGTCGGGTGGGCGTCGCGCCACTGCGGGGGCTCTTCGACGCGCTGTCGGGCCCGCTGGCCCAGTGTCCTCCACTCGGAGTAGCGCTATCGCCGTTGGCGCACGGTCGCATTCGACGCATGCAGAAGCCCGTCGGTTCCCGACCACGGGCGCCACAGGCCTTGGCTCGGCCGCACCGTACGGCGCCATGGCCCGGCGGGGCGGGACACCCCCCGGCTGATGCTGATGACGCTGTGCGAAACAGGCACCCGCGGCCCGATCGCAGCAGCCTTCGGTCCCTCTGCCAAAGGCGGGAGCGACTACGCCCGTGAACTGACCAGCAGCCTCACCCCGGACATGCTGCTTCTGGCCGACCGCGCTTTCGACGGCAACGAACTACTCGCCGCCATCACACGACAGGGCGCGCAGTTCCTCGGGCGTTGCACCAGCGTACGACGCCCGCCGGTGCCGGCCATGCTGCCGGACGGCTCCTACCTCACCCTGCGCGCGGGGTGTGGGCCCGCCCGTTTTCAGGACCGGTGTCGCACGAAGCTGACATAGGCGAAGCCCTCGCCCGCGCGTGGCGCCCGGGTCCAGGACCGGGTGGTGAAGGTGGGGAGCCTGCCTCGGGTCAGCGCGAAACGGGGGAGCGAGAGCCCGAGTTCGGTGTGCAGGGCCTCCAACACACGCAGTTCGTTGTCCAGCGCAGTGTCCTCCGGGCGGAACAGCCGTGCGGGGTCCAGGGCATCGGGTATCGCGCCGGAGCGCTCGATTTCCGTACCTCGCACGGTGAAGGCGTAGAGCTCCTCGCCATGTTCGGCCACCGACAGGTGGAACGCGGTCGGGTGGTCACCCGGGGAGGAGCGCCTCGGGTCGGACCACACCACCACCGCGCGGCCGGCCGGGGAGGCGGCCGCGGCGGGGGACAGGAACAACTTGGTCAGGTAGTGGTGGGAGTGGCCGTCGAAGGCGAAGGCCCACCCTTCACCCGTGCGGCCGACGGCGACGACGGCCCGGTCCTCCCACAATTCCACGCCCTCCCGTTCGTGGGGCGCGGGTGCCCGCCAGGAAGCCCTCTGCGGATCCACGGGCGCGCTCAGTTCGGCGCCATCCTCGCCGATCAGGGCGGACATGCGGGCGGGGTCGATCCCCTCGACCCAGACACAGCGGTATCCGTCGAGGGGCTGCCCGTTCGCTGCCGGCTCTGTCAGCCAGGCGAGTCCCGGCGGGTCGAGATCGGGCACCGGCTCGGGAGCGGGTCCTGTCTCCCCGGCCCGCGGTGTCGCGAGGATGTCCCGCCCGCGCTCCGGGGTGATCAGCGGACCCAGGACCGGATCGGCGAGCAGGCCGATCGGGGCGATCAGCGAGGGCCCGGGAGCCTCCCACAGCGGGAGCGCGTCCCGCAGCACCCGCCACGCGGCGTCGGTCGCCCCCCAGCGGGCTGATTCCCGGGCCTCGGCAACGGCCCGGCCCCATGGACCGGGAGGCGCGTAGCGATGGGTGCCGTCCCGCATCGTGCTCAGTACGGCCTCGACGGTTTTCCGGGCGGCCCCGCGGGCGGTCATCATCCCGAGCCAGTGCTCGTCCCCGCCCAGCCGCCATTCGCCGCGTGCCGGCGTCATGGCCTCCACGGGCAGAATGTCGGGCAGGTAGCGCGGGTCGGCCACCAGGTTGCCGTAATGCCGGAGGCTGCGCGGAGCCAGCAGATGCCGGAGCTGGTTCAGCAGGACGGCGCTTCGCGGCCTTCCGAAGGACAGCGCCTCCTCGAGCAGGGGCATGGCCTCCTCGTACCGTCCGCGCAGGGCCAGCAGGCGGGCCTCCTCCACATGGGCGTCCTGGGCGCGCGTGATCGCGTTCACGAAATCGGGTCTTGCCACCCGGTCGGAGTGGAAGCCGCGGTACATGGCCTCCATGTACGCGCGGAACGACGGGTAACGGACCGGCAGTTCACCGCTCCAGCCCTTATGGACGTAGAGCGCCCACTCACCGTCCTGGTCGCTGTCGCCCGGGTCGAGCAGGGCGTACGACATGTCGGAGTCCGTCTCCAGCCGTAGCGCCCGTTGCCACATCCCGGCCAACAGGACGTCCTCCTTGCGCGGGTTGTCGCCCAGATTCTGCTCGTACAGCCGGGTCATGTCGTATGGATCCTGGAACCAGTCGATGTCCGAGGTGCCGCCGAGCTGATAGATCCCGGCCGTCTGGTCGACGTGCCACCCGTCGCTCACGGCCAGGAACCCTCGGTACGAGAGGGGCAGCCGCCGCCCCAGCCGTTCCTCGGCCGCGGCGATCGCCGCCTCGTCCGCCCCGGGCCTGCCCGGGCGGACGAGGGTCTGCTCGCCGTCCTCGCCCTCGCCCTCGCCCTCGCCCTCGCCCTCGCCCTCGTCCGCGTCCGGGCGCGGAACCCACTCCTCCTGCCACCGTCCCAGGAACTCGTGCCAGTTGAAAGATTCGCTGCTCATGGCCGGATGGTGTCATCCGGCACCGACAACGGTGGCACCCTGTTCTCATCTACCGCGACGGTGGGCCCCAGGAGGGGCTGGTGAGGCGGCCGTTCGAGGGAATGCGGTCTCTCGAGTGCGGCCCGTGGGATGCAATGCAGGTATGGGGAATGCTCTGTGGGGCCGGCTCTCCGTCGAGGTGCAGGCGGAGGTGGACAGCCTCGTCTCGTCCGGGCGAAACGTGCAGGCCATTGCTGTGACGCGTGAGCGTGCCGGTCTGCCGACGCCGTGTCTGCATGAGTGTGTTGATCTGCTGGACCAGCGATTCCAGGTGCTGCGGCAGGGGCCGATGAACTCGTGAAGACGCCGTGCACGGTCGCACTGGCCGCTCATCACTGCCATGACCGGGCGGCTGTCCCGTAGGCGGACCGGCTGGGAGAAGAAGGCACCCCCGGGCCTCACCGTAGTAGGACGTCGATGTCATGGTCCGCGAAGATCTCTAGGAGCACCTCGAAATCGGTGCTGGTGTCCCTGTCACTTGCTCGGTCGCTGGCCAGCCGTGACTTTGCGATGTCGGAGTTCTGCCACTCCAGACTGAACGGAGGTGTTGCACCAAAGCGTCCTCCGAGGCAGTCGTCCACGGCAGCGAGATTCCAGCCGAAGTACCCGCCGGGCCCGTTGATGGCCTCACCCAGTGCGCAGTAGAAGCTGTCCACGTCAACGACCTGTCGGCCGTCCAAGGTGAAGACCTGTCCTGGTGCAGTGTCCTCGGGGTGGTCACGACGCTGGTATTGCCGTGACCACAGAGCCACGGACAACCATGCTTTCCGTCCTTCCGGATCGAGAGAGTGCCACAAACCCTTCCGGTTCAGCTGCCCTGTTCGAAGCAATTCCCACACCCATGTCGAGCCAGGGAGAAGCTGGTCGCACCACAGACGCACAGTCACGTCGAGAAGGCCCTCCCCGCGCGGTGACGGCTTGGCGGCGGTCGCGGTGAGATTGCTGACGAAGTATGAACCCATCTCGACACTCTCGGTGTCGAGAAAGGCCAGATGCGCGCTTCCTGCAGATGCGCGGCGGCCGCCAAGATGATCGAGGCAGGTCAGGAGCGCTCCCTGAGGCAAGCAGCCCAGGAGTTCGACCTGGCGCAGACCGTCCTCACTCTGGGTGAATAACCCCCTGGCCTCCTGTGCGTAGCCCCAGAGGCTGCTTTCGTCGTCATCGCTCCTCAAGGCGTACTTACGCTCTTCTCCTGCACCGCCCGCTATCTCCATATAACCTTCTTAGTCGAAAAGCGCACAGATGGGCCGATCAGACGGAGTAACCAGCAGACAGCCTGACGTTCGTGGGTCGTAGACCGTGTCCGGGCGGTCTGTCGGAGGCCTGCACGAGAGCCTGTCGGCCGGCGCTCAGGTATCAAGGCCGCGGTCCTGCAGGCTTTGTCAGCCGGATGGTGCGGCTCGGCGTGCGGCTGGTCGTATGACTGGTCACATTGTGATCATGCCCGATTTCGATAAGGCGGCGTACGTTCCGAAACGGCGTAGGTCCTCCCGCCTGTCACCGGTTGCCTGTGCGTCGCGCAGGAACGCGACTCCACCGCACGTACGTCGCGCACCCCCAGGCCGCGGTCATCGCGGCGGCCCGGGTAACACGCCGCCCGAACGAGATGAAGGCAGGCGAGAAAGGGCTGGGCATCCTGTACGGCGCTGGTTTCCCCCTCGATGAGGCGGCCCGCTACTACCACTGCTTCGTCGACTTCACCCTCGGCTTCGCCGCCGTCGACGCAGCGGTGGTGGCGCTGCCGGCGGAAGCCGCGGCGGGGGACCGGGCGTCATGGCGGGCGACGTACGCGAGTCTGCCGGCGGACCAGTACCCGCACATCGCGCGCTCCGTGGACGCGCCGGCGGAAACCATGGCCCACGGGCAGGGCGCGTTCGGGTTCGGCGAAGCCGCAATGGCCCGGGTCCTGGCCGGCCGGGTCGGCTTCGAGTGCGGCGCGTACGGTGGCCCGGTGCACGGGGACCAGACCGACGTGGTCCACGCAGGCCCGGTCCCGCGCCGCCGCGAGACCGTCGCGCACGGAGGCGTCGACGTACACCGTGCTGTCCCCGGCCAGCGGCAGGACGCGTATCTCGATGCCGTGCTCGAGGGCCGCGCCGGCGAAGCGGCGCAGGCCGATCTCCCAGTCCGGGCCGTACCAGAAGTGGTCGGCGATCAGCCGGCCGCCGACGTAGGCGCGGGCCACGTCACCGGTGTACGCCACCCGCAGCAGTACCTCGCCCTCGCCGGCCAGCGCAGCACGGGGAACCACCACGCGGTACACGGCCGCCGAGTCGAAGTCCTCGTCGCGCGGGGCCGACGCCCGGTGGTGCGGGCCGCCCGTCCTCGCGGGCGGGACCGTGGCTTCGGCGCGCACACAGGTGAGTGCCGGCGCCGCCGTGCCGTCCGGGAGGGTGAGCGGCCACCTGGTGAAGGCGCCGTCGGCGGCCGGAGTCCCCAGACCGGTGCCGGTGAGCGAGTCCGGCGCGGGCAGGAGGGCCAGGGAGGTGGTGGACTCGGTGGTGTGCAAACGGAGTTCGTCGCCGTCGGCCAGGACGAGACCGTCGCTCAGGACCAGCCGGTCCTCTCCCAGGACGCGGCCCCGGTCGATGGCGAGGGCCTGCTGTTCGTCGAGGACGAGCACGCGCACCTGACCATCGGGTCCGTCAACGGTGAGCAGGGCGTCCGTGCCCGGCTCCGGCACGGACACCAGGGTGCCGTCCCCGTCCGCCCCTGTGCGCCGGACCCTCCACGCGCAGGCCCGCGGGCAGGGCGAGTGTCACCGGAACGCCGGCGGTGGCGGCCAGCACCGCCGTGGGGACGCCGTCCACCCGGAGCCGGGTCACGGGCTGGGCGGTGGCCCAGTCCAGTACGTGGCCACGGTGTCGACACCGCCCGCACGCATCTTCAGCAGTTCCTCGCGCCACTCGGCGGCCGGGTGGCGGCTGAAGTGGAACTCCCCGGTGACCGGTATCCACGGCTTGCCGTCCCGGTACACACATCGACTGTCCACCCACACGGCCCGCGGGGTTCCGGCCGTGCTTCCCATGGGCAGGTGCCCCCTGAGCGGCGGGGACGGTGTGTGGGCATGCCACATAAGCATGACGGGCGGCTCCCGTGTCGGTGGCTCGCTGAAGTGGGGTTCATCGTCAGCGCCGGTCACAGGGCTGTCAAGATGTATTCATAATTAATGCCTGGCGCTACCATGGGTCCGCGCTCGCGCGCCTGCGGCGCCTTCCCCGCGCGCCCCGGGCGTGCCCGCGATCAAGGAGATGACGGCATGGCGGCCTACAGTGCCCGAGGTGTGCACGGACAGGTGGTCCAGTCGCTCGGGTCGCGCATCGTGGGCGGTGCCGTGCCCGAGGGAGCGATTTTGGACGTACGGGCCCTGGGCGAGGAGCTGGACGTCAGCCTGACCGTCATGCGCGAGTCGCTGAAGGTGCTGGCGGGCAAGGGGCTCGTGGACGCGCGGCAGAAACGGGGCACGTTCGTCAGGGAACGCAAGCACTGGAACCTCCTCGACGCCGACGTCATCCGCTGGCGTGTCGAAGGAGGCGCCGGCGAAGAGCTGATGCGGGATCTCGCCGACGTCCGCTCCATCATCGAGCCGGCCGCCGCGCGCCGCGCCGCCCTGCACCGGACGGCCGCAGACCTGGGCGCGCTGGAGGCGGCACTCGACTCCATGGGGCGCGCCCGGGTGGACTCCGCCGACGCCGCCGAGGCCGATGCCGCCTTCCATCGCGCACTCCTGGCGGCCACCGGCAACGAGATGCTGGCCCGCATGGACCTTCTGCTCGAACCCGGCCTGCGGGAACGCGACCGCCTCGTCCACGCCCACGCCACCGTCGACGACCCCGTGCCCAGTCACCGTGCCGTCCTCGACGCCGTACGCGACCGTGACCCGGTCCGGGCCGAACTCGCCATGCTCGACCTGCTGGCGAAGGCGGTCGAGGACCTGGACCAGCTCACCGGGCGCCCGGTCGCCCCGGCGGGCCCGCGGCCCTCCGGCGAAGAGCGCTGATCCGGCGGGTGCCACGCAGTAGGCCGGCTGTGACCTGTGCCTCAAGCACGGCACCTTGGCGCGTCCCTCAATTATTCATATTTAATAATTCCGGCGAGTCGGTCACGTTCCGCCGGCCCGTCCCGCCCACCCGCCCACCCGCCCACCCGCCCGCGCAGCAGCCTCCGGAGCCGCCCCATGTCGTCCTCGTATCCGCAGCCCTCCCGGGAGGCGTCCCGTTTCGACGGACGCGTCGCCGTGGTCACGGGAGCGGCCGGCGGTATCGGTGCCGCGATCGCCCGGCGGCTCGCGGACGAAGGGGCCCGCGTCCTCGTCGCCGACATCGACACCGTGGAAGGCGAGCGCACCGCCCGCGCCGTCCGGGACACCGGCGGCGAGGCCCTCTTCCACCGGACCGACGTGAGCGACGAGGAGTCCTGGGCGTCGGCACTGGAGGCCGTGCACGGCGCGTACGGCCCGGTCTCGGCCCTCGTCTCCAACGCCTACGCCGTACGTGTCACCCCCGCCCACGACACGACCCTCGACCAGTGGAACCGGCAGCTCGGCGTCACCCTCACCGGCGCCTTCCTCGGTTTCAAGGCCTGCCTCGACGACCTGCGCGCCACCCGCGGCAGCGCGGTGCTGATCTCCTCCGTGCACGCCCTCGTCGGACTGCCGGGCCGCCCCGCCTACGCCTCCGCGGAGGCCGGACTCACCGGGCTCGCCCGTCAGCTGGCCGTCGAGTACGGACCCGACGTACGGGTCAACTCCCTGCTCCCCGGGCCCGTGCTCACCCGCGCCTGGGACGGCATCGGCGAGGAGGACCGGCGCGCCAGCGCGGAGCAGACCGTGGCCGGCCGGCTCGGCCGACCCGAGGAGGTCGCCGGGGCCACCGCCTTCCTGCTGAGCGACGACGCCTCCTTCGTGACCGGCGCCTCCCTGGTCGTCGACGGCGGCTGGAGCGCCTACAAGACCTCGTCCTGACCCCTCCCGTGCCCGCCCGCGGCGGTCCCGTGCCCACCGGTGGCCCCGCCTACCTCAAGGCCCTGCGCGATCCCTTCCCCGACCTGCCCTTCGTGCCGGTAGGAGGCGTGGACCTGACCGGCGCCGAGCAGTACCTCGCGCACGGCGCCGTCGCGGTCGGCGTCGGCTCACCCCTGGTGGGCGACGCCGCGCACGGCGGCGACCTGGACGCCCTGGGGGAACGCGCCCGCCGCTTCGTCGCGCTCTGCGCCACCGACGCCGCGCGGGGCCGGGCATGAGCAGCATCCCGGACACCGCGCGCGTCCCCGTCGACGTGCTCACGTTCGGCGAGACCATGCTCGCCGTGCAGCTGCCCGGACCGCTCGCCGTCGGCGCCGAGGCCCGCACCACCATCGCGGGTGCCGAGTCCAACGCGGCCATCGGTCTGGCCCGGCTGGGTCACCGCGCTGCCTGGGCCGGCCTGGTCGGCGACGACGAACCCGGCCGTCTGATCCTGCGCACGCTCCGCGGCGAAGGCGTCGACACCACCCACGCCGGCGTCCGCCGCGAGGCACCCACCGGCGGCATGCTCCGCGAGCGGCGCGTCGCCGACCTGGTGCGCGTCCATTACTGGCGCAGCCACTCGGCCGCCTCCCTGCTCACCCCTCCGACCTCGCACCCGCCCTGGACACCGGCGCCCGTGTCCTGCACCTGACCGGCATCACCTGCGCCCTCGGCCCCGGCCCGCTCGAGACGGTCCGCGCGGCCGCCGCCCACGCGCATGCCCACGGCTGGACCGTCGCCCTCGACGTCAACCACCGGCAGCGGCTCTGGACCGCGGAGGACGCGGGCAAGGCCCTGCTGCCGCTGCTGGAGCACGTCACCGTCCTGATCGCCTCCGACGACGAACTCCCCGTCGTCACCGGAGCCTTCACCGAACGCTCACCAGGGGAGGAGGCCGCTGTCGACGCGCTGCTCGCGGCCGGGGTGCGGGAAGTGGTCGTCAAGCGCAGGGGAGAGGGGGCCGCCTTGCACGACCGGAGCGGCTCCCGGCCCGCGGTTCCGGCTTTGCGGGTGCCCGTACGGGACACGGTGGGGGCGGGTGACGCGTTCTGCGCCGGCTACCTCTCCGGGCTGCTCGACGGGCTGCCCGCGGACGAACGCCTCGGCCGCGCCAACACCCTCGGAGCCTTCGCGGTCGCCTCGGACGGAGACTGGGAGGGCCTGCCCCGCCGGGACGAACTCCACCTGCTCGCCGCCGCTCCGGGGACCACGATCCGCTGACCGCCCGCCCACCACCACCGGGAGCGCCTCACCATGACCGATCCGACGCCCCTGGGCTCACCGAGACGCCTGGAACCGGGCGACGGCATCCGCTGGGCCGACGGCAGGCTCGTCTGCGGCGACGTCCTCACCGGCCGTCTCCTGGCACCCGACGAGGACGGCACCGCCCCCTTGCGGACCCTGGCCGAGCTGGACGTCTCCCCGGGCGCGGTCGCCCCCGTCGCCGGCCGGCCCGGCGCCTGGATCGCGGCGCCCGGCACCGGCGTCTGCCCGCTCACCCCCGGCACGGACCCCGAGTGGCCGGCCGTCCCCGAGCGGGACGCGCCGACCCCGATGCGCAGGAACGACGGCTGCGCCGCCCCGGACGGACGGCCGATCCTGGGCGGGGAGCATGGCGTACGACGGGACACCGGACGCGGGCTCCCTGGGCGGGCGACACCACGCTCGTCATGACCGCGGTTGACGCCCTCGGTGCGGCCGCCGCCGTGCAGGTCTTCGGCGCTGACCTGGTGCAGCGCGCTCGCAAGCCGGGAGCAACAGGTCGTTGGTGACCATCGGACGTCGGTAGGAGGCCGTGATGACTGAGACGGTGAACACCACCACCGGCGAGCGGCCGGTCCCGGAGTTGTCCGGGTCGTGCTGGGCCAGGCGCGCGAAGCCGCCGAGGCCCGCGGTGAGTCGGGCACCCGCAGGACGAAGCCCCGTGTCGGGGCGGCGGTGCGGCCCGACGGCCGGGAGCCGGCCGGGTTCGCCGCCGTGCTCCAGGGCCTGTTGGCCGACCGGGCCTGGAACGTGCCGGCAGCCTGCGGGAGCATCCTGGACCTTCTCTGCACGGACTCCAGTCGCCAAGGGGCGGGCTCGTGACGCGAGCACGCATTGCTCCACCACGAGCCTGTTCGGCGCTGGGACCGTGTGACGGGCGCGGGCCCGTGGAGGGGACAGCCGGTGTGACGATCATCCTGTCTCGTTCCCGGCTTCGTCGGTGGGGCCGGCCGGTCGGGTACGGCGCGCCGTCATCACACCGGCGGCCGCCGCGGTGGCGGCCAGGAGCACGGCGGCTACGCCGAGCGCGTGTTCGGCTGCGGTGCGGGGGCCGCCGGTTGTGTTGAGGTAGAGCCCTCCGACGAGGGCGACGCCGAGGGTTCCGCCGAGTTGTTGGACCGCGTTGAGCAGTCCCGCCGCGGAGCCGGTCTCCTGTGGTCCGACGGCTCCCAGCGCGGTGGTGAAGAACGGTGGCGTGAACAGCCCGGAGCCCAGTCCTGCCAGCGCGAGGGCGAAGGGGAGGGCCGTCGGGTAGGCATCGGGGACAGCGGCGCGGCAGGCCAGCGCGGCGGCGGCCAGTCCGCCGGCGAAGGCCGCGATGCCGGCGTGCATCACGCGGGCGCCGTACCGGGGGACGAGGTGGCTTCCGGCGGCCCAGGAGGCGGCGGCCAGTCCAGTGGACCAGGGCAACAGGCTGAGTCCGGCAGTGAGCGGTCCGTCACCGAGGCCGAGTTCGAGGTGGAGGACGACGGTGATCATGACGCCGTTCATCACGGCGAAGAACAGAGTGGACGTGGCCAGCGCTGCGGGAAAGGAGCGGCCGCGCAGCAGGGCGGGTTCGATCAACGGGGCTTTGCCGCGGCGGGCGGTGCGGCGCTGCTGGGCGACGAACACCGTCAGGACGGCGGCGCCGGCCGCGGCGGTCGCCCACGCTGCGGGTCCGGGGCGGCCGGTGGCGAGCGGGCACACCAGCAGGGCGGTGCCGAGCATGGCCAGTGCGGTGCCGGCCGGGTCGAGGCGGGGCCTGACAGGGGCGCGGTCCTCGCGCAGCCGGGGTGTGGCGGCCAGGACGGCAGCGGCGAGAGGAAGGTTGACGAGAAAGACGGCGCGCCAGGAGGCGCCGAGCAAGTCGGCGTGGGTGAGGACGCCGCCGAGCGCGGGGCCGGCAACGGCGGACAGCCCCATGACGGGACCGATCATGCCGAGGGCCTTGGACAGTTCGGTGCCGGTGAACATCGCGCGGATCAGCCCGAACGTCTGCGGGACGATCGCGGCCGCGGCGGTACCCTGCAGGGCGCGCAGGATGATGAGAACAGTGCTGGTAGGAGCGAGCGCGCACGCCAGGGAGGCGGCGGCGAACGCGATGACCCCTGCGCGAAAGACGAGCTTCCGGCCGTGCATGTCGCCAAGGCGTGCGCCGGTAAGCAGGCCGAGGGCGAAGGCGAGGGTGTAGGAGGCGCTGAACCACGGGACGGCAGCGCCCGGTCCGCCGAGGCCGGTGTGTATGACAGGGGCGGCGACCTGGACGATCGTGGCGTCGAGCAGGTTCATGGCCTCGGCGGCAAGGAGCGCGGCGAGTGCGATCCAGCGCCACCGGTACGGCGCGGGCGCGCCGGCAGAGGCGGGGGCACCCGGTGCGGCAGGTACGGTGGCGGGTGTGCCGGTGGTGCGGGACATGTGGTCTCCCTGGGGATACGGGTCACGGCGGGCCGGTGACCACCGTGCCTTCCCACTCGCGTCAGCTTCCATTTCTTCGCCGTCGATCAGGCGATTTTTTCCATTCGGATCGGCTACATTGCCGAATGTGCTCGTACTGGATGATCTGGACAGAGGTCTGATCCATGCCCTGCAGGTGGACGCGCGGGCGCCGTTCACTCTCATCGCCGAGGTCCTCGGCTCCTCCACGCAGACCGTCGTCCGTCGCTACCGCCGCCTGTACGCACAGGCCGGGCTGCGGGTGGTGACGCTGCCGACACCGCGCAGCGCGGGCGCGCACCAGTGGTTCGTACGGCTGACGGCCGCGACGCGCAGCGCGCACGACATCGCGGTGGCGCTCGCGCGCCGGCCGGACACCTCGTGGGTGCGGCTGACGTCCGGCGGCACGGAGATCGTGGCGATCATCCACACAGTACCGTCCGGTCCGGACGCGCACGCTCTGTTGCTGCGCGACATCCCGCGTACCGCCGGGATCACCTCGGTCTCCGCGCACTACCTGTTGCACACCTACCTGGGCGGGCCGACTGCCTGGCGGGGACGGGTGAACGTCCTGGACGAGGAGCAGCAGGCTCGGCTACGCGCCGAACGGGAAACAACCGGCGTCAGCGGGCGCGCCACGCACCCCGGGGAAGAGCCGTACCGGCTGACCGACGCGGACCGGGTGCTGCTGGACGCGTTGCGCGAGGACGCTCGGACCAGCTACGCGGAACTGGCGGCGGTGACCCGCACGACGGCGTCGACGGTAGCCCGCAGGCTCGCCGAACTGCGGACGCGCAGAGCATTGTTCTTCGACGTGGACGTGGATCCGGCGCTGGTCGGCGTCACGGTGTCGGCGCTGTTGTGGATGCAGGTCGCGCCCGCGCAGTTGGAGACGGTGGCGACCGCCCTGGCGGATCACGAGGAACTGGCGCTGGTCGCGGCGACGACCGGGCCGACGAATCTGGTCGCGCAGGCGCTGTGCCAGGACGCAGAGGCGCTCCACGCGTACCTCACGCGGCGCGTGGCATGGGAGGCGGTGGCACGCATCGAAACGGCCCCGGTACTGCGCACCTACAAGGCGGCGGTGGCTTTGCGGACCCCCTGATCCCCGCCCCGCTCCAGCGGTCGCCCACAGCCTTGATGTTGCGGGACATGACGCTGGTGGCACAGGCCGATGCCGTGGAACCAAGATGCTTCCACGGGCATCGGCCGGGTAGCGTGCGGACCATGTCGAGTCCTGAGTCAGACAAGGTGGGGGCTTTCGGTCACGCCGGCAGCCCCCTGGACCACTGAGCTCGTAGTCCTGTCGTCGCGCCGCTTTCCGCGGTGGGACGAGTATGCGCTTGGGACTGGCCGCGGTGACGAGATGACCTTCTTGTCCCTCTCTCACCTCAGAGCCACTCGATGCCTCTGCCGCTGTATCCGCTGGCCATGGCGGTCTTCGCCATGGGGACCTCGGAGTTCATGCGCGCCGGCACCCGCGCGGAGCCGGCCTTCCCCCTTCACCGCGGCCGGCCGCGACATCGACGGTCAACCTCTCGTGGTGTGGCACACCTTCGGACTCACCCACGCACCGCGTCCGGAGGACTGGCCGATCATGCCGGTGGACCACACGGGCTTGAAACTCAAGCCCTTCGGCTTCTTCAACCGCAACCCCACGCTCGACGTCCCGCCGAACTCCGGCGGCCACTCGGCCTGCGGCGCCGGCGGCTGCCATGAGTGAGCCTCGCCGCACACTGCACCCCGTGCGCGACGGGGACCGCGGGCCGCGGGGCGCGAGGGTTGACCCATGCACGACGTGCTGTGGCTGACCGGGTGACCGGCTGCGTGCTGTGCCCGGTCGCATACGTCCGCGCCTCGGCCCGCAGCCGGCTGCCGAGTGCCGTCGCCCTCGGGGCGATGGCACTCATGGCGCCGGGAGCCCCTCGCTGGCAGGTGTTCCTCGCCTGTCTGGCTTCCCTGGCCGCGCTGATCGGCACGCTCGTCGAGCACTGCCCACTCAGCCCCGGGCGGAGGGCCGGTTTGCTGATGATGAGCGTGCTGACGGCGGCGATGCTGCCGTCCCACGGCGGACACGGCCGGCGTGCGGACGCCGTGGTCGCCTGGTTCCACGGCGGCAGCCTCGCCTTCACCGAGGAGCGGATCCCGCACGTCCGCAAGGTCGCGGCCACCGTGTCTACCGTCGTCCTCGTCTTCCTGGAACGGCCCGCCGTCATGCCGGAGATCGACGCGGCGGCAGCGGCCGTCCTCGCCGACTTCGGCGCGGGCCCGGAGGCTCTTGTGGACGTGGTCTCCGTCGACCTGCTGGGCGCGCCGATCCGGCCGACCCGGAGGCGGCCGCGGCAGCGTTCCTGGCCTGGCTGGAGCCGAAGGCGGGACAGCGGCGGTGCCGGTGGCTGGTGGTCCTGGACGACGTCGCCGAGCCCGCGGTGCTGCCCGGGCGGTGGTGGCCGCCGGCCAGCCCTACCCGCCGGACGCTGGTCACCACCAGCCGGTTCGGAGCAGGAGATGGTCACGTTGGGGGAAAGCTGGGGTCACAAGGCAGGAGATGACGACACATGACCAGCCGGATCATGCCGTCCCGGGCTGCACCAGACAGTCCGGCCTGGTGCTCACCTCACTCGACGAGGCGCCCGACGAGGGGAGACGACGACCGCAGCAGTCACACAGCGCTACATGTCCGTTCGCCGTAGCTGTACAAGAACAGGGCCTCGACCACCGCTCCGACATGTACTCCCTGGGCTGCGTGCTCTACGAGATGGCCACCGGCCGTCGGCCCTTCACCGGCACCTCTTGGCACCTGGTCAACCAGCATCTCAACGAACATCCGGCGCCGCTGCGCCCGGACGCTCCTGTGGAGCTGCGGCCCAGGCAAGCACGGCGGTGCGCCAGGAGACGTGTATGTCACTGTGCACGTCATCGACTGAAAGCAGGATCGGTTCACGGTCCGCGCCAGAGGTTGGCGAAGGCCGCGTTCTCGATGGTCCGCCTCTGGCGTACGGCCTCCAGTTCCATTACCGCGTCGTGGACGGCGGCCACCACAGTCGTCACCGCTCCGTCATCGAGGTCGGTCTGATCATCGGATCGTTCGTCGTCGATGCCCACGACCGCCGCGAGGGCGGTCAGGACGGGTTCCTTCTCTTTCCAACGGTCGGCTGCGTGGCGGCGCGCGGGCGTATCGGCCGGTTCCACGCGTTCCGAGCCGAAGGACCACCGGCCGCTTCGCTGCGGCTTCAGCTCACCGTTCTCCTCCAGGGCGGCCTGGTACGCGGCCGAGAGGTCTCGGCCCCGGCGCCACAGCCAGTCCTCGATCCGCTCGTAGGGCGCCTGCCGAGTGAGACCTGCCGCAGCCTCGCCCAGGAATCGATCACCCAGCGGCGGCGGTCCGCCGGGCACGATGTGGTCGCCGTCGACGGTGACCGCCCCCGCACCGATGAGATCGATCAGCTCGGCTCCCGCGAGCGCGAGGGACAAGTCCCCCTGTCCCACGGAACGCCTCAGGTCCATGGCGATGATGAACAGGTCTTTCGCCGTGGTCATGAACGGCTCCTCTCGGAGACATCGACAACGGTACGTCCCCACCGACCGCGCACGCGTCCGAGGCAGCCCGGCGGCGGCGCGACTGTCACGAACAGTATCGCCCTGGCCGCCGACTTCGGTGAGGAAATGGACGCCCCGACCGCGTAGGTGAAGGCACGCCTGACCCGCCATCCCGACGAGCACGGCTACGCCATGACTCACCTGGACGTCGAACCCTGCACGGCGCACTGAAGACAGCGTCGGATCAGGCACCGGCCTCCGGCCGCCCACTCCCCTCGCGGGGCGGGGCCTGCGGCAAGGGTGCGGTACAGGTGGTGCTGCTGGCCGTGAGCGTGTACGAGGCGGCGGTGTTCCCGTGGTCCGGGCCAGGCGGGGGGACCGGATGCGCACATCGGCCGTCGTTCAGGCCCGGGTGTAGCCGCCGTCGGCGAAGAGTTCGGCGCCGGTGACGAACGACGAGGCGTCCGAAGCCAGGAAGAGGGCGGCCTCGGCGATTTCCTCGGCGTCGGCCAGCCGCCCCAGTGGCACGACGGCCTCGGCGAACTGGTCGGCGTCCGGCCCCGCGGCGCGCAGCAGGGCAGGGGTCCGCGTGGGTCCCGGGCTGAGCACGTTGACCCGGAATCGGCGCTCTCGCGACTGCCGGGCCCAGTTGTGCACGAGGTTGCTCAACGCTGCCTTTGAGGCGCTGTAGACCTCGAGTTGCTCATGGGGGCGCACACTGTTGCTCGAGCCGATGACCAGGACGGAGGCGTTCTCCGCCAGTAGCGGAAGCGCCTTCTGAACGGTGAAGAGCGGGCCCTTGACGTTGACGGCGAGCGTCAGGTCGACGTTCGCCTCGGTGTGGGCGCCGAGCGCGGCGTCCGCGACGATTCCCGCGTTGGCCACCAGCACGTCGATGCGTCCGGCCTCCTCGCGGACTCGCGTGTAGAGCGCGTCCAGGTCGGCCAGGACCGAGACGTCGGACCGTACGCCGGTGGCCGCAGGGCCCATCTCCTTGACTGCCGCTTCGAGGCGGTCGATGTCCCGGCCGGTCACGAAGACCCGTGCGCCCTCCCGGACAAAGCGGTGGGCGATGGCCAACCCGATTCCGCTGGTCCCTCCGGTGATCACGGCCACCTTCTCCTGCAGCACGCCTGGCATGTCGAACCCCTTCAGTTGTGGAATGGATCGTCCATAACGTAGATGGTAATGGACGATCGAGTCAAGAATGGTTAGGCTGAGACCATGCCGAGACCACGCGCATTCGACGAACGCCAAGTCCTGGAGCGGGCCCGGGAACAGTTCTGGGCGACCGGCTACGCAGGAACCCGGATGGACGACATCGCCCAGGCGACCGGCCTGGGCAAGGGCAGCCTGTACGGCGCATTCGGCGACAAGAGCAAGCTGTTCCACCGTGTGTTCGGCGACTGGTGCACCGCAGTCGTCGAGGTGGCCGAAGGGCGGCTAGCAGGTGGCCCGGACGCAGAGGCCTTGGCCCGGCTGTCGGGATACGTGCACCTCATGGCGGAGAACACCGCCTCCGACACCGAACGCCGGGGGTGCCTGTTGGCCAAGGGCGCGGCGGAACTGGCCCAGCACGATCCGGCGGTCGCCGCACGGTCGGCCGAGACCATGACGGCACTGCTTACCCTGCTGCGGACGGAGATCAGCGCCGCCCAGCGCCACGGCGACATCGACAGCGCTGCGGATCCGGAGCGGTTGGCGGTACTGCTGCTGACGGTGGTCCGCGGTATCGAGGCGGTAGGCAAGGCCGGCCTGGACCCGGAGACGCTGCGGAACATTGCAGACACCGCACTGGCGGTCCTGCCCATGCCCGAGGGGCAGAAACGCCTCGCAACCGGGCGCGGTCCGGCCCGCGAGAACGAACTTGGTGCCATCACGGCCACATGATCCGCGGGACAGTGCCTGTACTTCGGTAGGTTCTGAGTCTGCTTCTGTGTGTGGTGAGGGGGCGGTCGCAGGTGTCGCAGGTGCCGGTCCAGCACCGCAGCAGGTCCTGGAGTGCGTCCAGGATCTGGTAGAGGGTCAGGCCGGCATGTGGGATTTTGGGTGGAGCCGCCGGAGGGTGAGGAAGGCCTGGGCGGCGGTGACGAGGGTGACGTGGTGATGCCAGCCGCGCCAGGTGCGGCCCTCGAAGTGGTCCAGGCCCAGGCCGTGCTTGAGCTCGCGGTAGTCGTGCTCGATCCGCCGGCGCATCTTCGCCCACCGCACCAGATCGGTGACCGGGGTGCCGGGCGGCAGGTTCGATAGCCAGTAGCCGGTCGGGGTGTCCTGGCCGCGAGGCCATTCGACCAGCACTGCGCATGCGGATAGGACACCGTCCCACCCGTAGTGGCCGCCTGCCTTCTGGGCGGCGGGCCCCCGGGTGTCACATGACGCGGTGCACGTCGATCGTGACCTGATCACCCCTGGTCGGCGGGCGCAGGTCGCCGACGAACAAGGTGTGGTTCATCCAGGCGTACGGACCCTTGCCCGCCTCGAAGCGGGGGTTGGTCCGGCAGTACCAGTCGGCCGGGGCGCCGCCGCCCCCGGCGAAGATGCGCTCCATGGTCGCCTCGTCCTGCGTGCCCCAGCCCTCGTTGGTGATCATCAGGTGGTGGCCGTCCTCGGTGCGGAGCGTGTACCGCGCCCACAGGTGGGTGACGCCGTCCTCGCGGACCAGGTTCCAGTCCGCTCCGCCCGGCAGGACGAGGCCGGAGGCTTCCGGTCCCGTGCAGGTTCCGCCGATGATGGGAATCACGCGGTGGCGCCCGTGCGGAGTGTCTCCGACGTCGATGGGCGGGGCCAGATCCGATACATGTGGCCTGTGCTAGGAGGCGCCGTGCGGTCTCACTGGATCCTGCAACTGAAGCCGCGCCGCCCCTTCCTGGCGCCCGCGAGTGCCGCGGAGACCATTGCCGAGGCGACGCAGGTGCTGGGGCCGCAGGTGACGCAGTGGGCCGTTCAGCTCGCCGCGCGGATCGACGAGGACATCACCGCCGCAGCCGACCGTGATCCGGCGCTGCGGCTCACGCAGAGCGAGCGCCCCGCCTGTGAGGCGTCCCTGCTCGCGGTCCTCGCCTTCCTGGTGCCCGGCGGCCGCCCGCTGCGCAGGGCACCCGACGAGGCGGTGGAACACGTCCGGCTCGCCGTGCGCCAGGGGGCGCCCGTGGGAACCGTCCTGCGGGTGGTGTGGATGTCTCACACAGCTGTGCAGGACGCGCTGCTGGACGCGCTCGAGACGTCCGGGTCCTCCGTGTCGCCGCTGGCGGAGGTCCGGCGGCTGTCGTCCCGCCTGCTGCACTTCGTGGACCTCCTCACCCGTGACCTCTCCTCGTCGTACGAAGAGGAACGCACGGCGTGGCTGATCAGACTGTCCGTGTCCCGGAGGCAGGTGCTGGAGGACATCCTGGCCACGGGCCGCGCCCCCGAGGGGGCCGAGGACATCCTCGGTGTGCGCCTCGCCCGCAGGCACGTCGCGGCCGTGCTGTGGGTGTGCGGGCCCGTGGGCCAGACCGAGGCGGCCGGACCCGCCCACTCCTACGCCCACCAGGTGGCGGCCGACACCGAGGCGGCCGGGTTCCTGCTGCTGGACGGCGCCGACGGGACCAGCACCGCCCTGTGGTCCTACCGCACCACCGGGGACGACCCCGTGCCCCGCATCCGGAACGTCGCCTCCTCCGACGGGCTGTCCGTCGCGGTGGGGCCGGCCGGGACGGACGTCGCCGGCCTGCGCACCAGCGTGCTCGGCGCCCGCCAGATGCTCCGGTTCGGCCGGAGCCTGGGGGGAGTGGGCCGCTGGTGCTACGACGACACCGCGCTGGCGTCCCTCGCCGCGGTGGCCGGGGAGGACACCCGCCGCTTCGTGGCGCGGGTGCTCTCCGGGCTGACCGGGAGGGACAGCCGCTCGGCCGCGATCCGCGAGACGCTGCGTTCGTACCTGGAGCACGGCGGCAGCCGGCAGGCGGCGGCACAGGAGCTGTCCCTGGCCCCCAGCACGGTCGCCTACCGGGTGCGGCAGGCGGAGCAGAGGCTGGGCCGGCCGGCGGCACAGCGGGCCACCGACACGGTGGCCGCCCTGCTGCTGGCCCGGGAGTGCCCCTGGACGCTGGAGCCGGAGGTGCTGCGGCCGTCCGCCCTCTGAGCCGTCCCGACGGACCGCACCTGCCGCCGGCCGGTGCCGGCCGACGGCAGCGGCGTGCCCCGTCAGAAGGGGTAGCGCTGGATGCTCGACTGGGCCGTGAGCCACTGCACCTCGGAGAAGGTGTCGAGGTTCGCCGAGCCGCCGAAGCGTCCGCCGACCCCCGACGCCTTGCTGCCGCCGAACGGGGCCACCGCCTCGTCGTCGACCGTCTGGTCGTTGATGTGCACGGCGCCGGACTCGATGCGGTCGGCCAGTTCCCAGGCGGTGAAGGCGTTGGCGGTGAGGATCGACACCGACAACCCGTACTCGGAGGAGTTGATCAGGTCGATGGCCTCGTCGATCGTGTCGTACGCGACGACCGGCGCGACCGGACCGAAGATCTCCTCCGCGAAGGCCGGGGCGTCCAGCGGCACGTCCGTGAGCACCGTGGGCCGGTAGAACAGGCCGTCGTAGGTGCCGCCGGCGGCCAGGACCGCCCCCTGCTCGACGGAACGGGTCACGATGTCGTGCACCTTGTCCCGCTGGCGCTCGTCGATGATCGGGCCGAGCGCGTTGGCCGGGTCGGTCGGGTCACCGACCGGGATGCCCGCCGCCTTCTCGGCCAGCTTGGCCGCGTACTCGGCGACCGGTGGACGAAATGCCGGCCGGTGGCCATGCAGATCTGGCCCTGGTGCAGGAAGGAACCCCAGGCGCCGGCCGAGGCCGCCGCGTCCAGGTCGGCGTCGGGCAGCACCAGCACGGCGTTGTTGCCGCCCAGCTCCAGGTGGACCTTCTTCAGCAGCGGGGCGGCGGCGGTCGCGATGGCGCGGCCGGCCGGGGTGGAGCCGGTGAAGGAGATGCAGGGCACGTCCGGGTGCGCGACCAGGGCCTGGCCGACGTCGGCGCCGCCCGGCAGCACGTGGAGCAGCCCGGCCGGCAGCCCGGCCTCCTCGAGGACCTCGGCCAGCGCCAGCCCGCCGGAGACGGAGGTGCGCGGGTCCGGCTTGAGGACCACGGCGTTGCCCGCGGCGAGGGCCGGCGCCACGGACCGCATGGCGAGGATGGCGGGGAAGTTGAACGGGCTGATGACGCCGACCACGCCGAGCGGCACCCGGCGTACCGCGGACAGCCGCGGCTTGTGGCTGCGCAGCAGCTCACCGTACGGCTGGGAGGTCAGCGCCGCGGCCTCCTGGAGCTCGGAGACGACCAGGCCGGTCTCGAACTGCGCCTTGCCCTGCCCGGAGCCGGACTCGGGTACCAGCCAGTCGACGACCCGGCTCGGGTCGGCCGCCAGGATCGCGGCGGCCCGGACGAAGACCTGGGCCCGCTCCGTGTACGTCAGGCGGGCCCACTCGCGCTGGGCGACGCGGGCGAGCGCGACGGACGCGTCGAGGTCCTCGGGGGTGGCGTTGCCGATCGTGGCCAGCGTCTTGCCGGTGGCGGGGGCTGTGACGTCCAGCGTGCCGCCGCGGCCCTCCCGCCAGGTGCCGTCGAAGATTTTGCCGTGCCAGCGGGGCTCGGTGGAGGTGTCGGTCATGATGTGTCCTCGCGAAGGGTCAGGCGTCGGTGGCGTCGGTGGCGTCGGTGGCGGCGTTGGCGTCGGCGGCGGCGATGGCCTTGTCGAGCGCCGCCTGGTCGGCCCAGTTGCCGTGGAAGCCGAAGGGGACGCGCACCGGCAGCGGCACGCGGGCGACGGGCTCGGAGTCGAAGGAGGCCGCGTCGTGGATCAGCAGTTCCGAAAGTTCCGTCTCGCGGTTCCACCACAGGGTGAGGACGTAGCCGTCCTCCTCGCTCACGGCTCCCTCGCGGGCGACGAACACGGGCTCGCTCGGGTTGGTCAGCGCGCCGGGGCCCTCCACCACGAGGGTGTTGCCGTGGCGGAAGTCGTGCCGGGCGAGCCCGTCGGTCATCGTGTCCGCGGCCAGCGACCGGGTGGTGGCGAAGTAGCCGTAGCGCTGCGCCTTGCCCAGCATGCCGTCGTTGATCTTCGGGAACTCGCCGGCGATACCGCTGAGCCGGCGGTTGCTGACCTTGCCGGTGGCGGTGTTGACGCGCCACTGCCAGGAGTACGCCGGCGGGAACCATTCATGGGAGGTGACCGGGGTGCCCAGCCGGGACGCGGGGGTGCCCAGGCGCGTGATGCGGTGGCAGTCGACGACGACCTCGTCACCGATCTCGTGGGCGTTGAAGAAGTGGGTCGGCGCGGAGGTGGTCGCCCATCTCGTGCCAGGTCACCTTGAGGGTGCGGCGGTCCAGCAGCACGATCTGCGAGCCGTGCGGCAGCACGCTCTCGTCCCAGACCACGCCGGGCAGGCCCTGGGCGATGAGGTCGGTGCGGAACAGGTTGGGCGCCACCAGGAAGACGGCGTAGTTCTCGCTGACGGCGAAGTCGTGCATGAGGACCGGCACGCCGACGTCGATGGCGTGGCTCTCGATGACGTGCCCGGTCCTGGCGTCCGCACGGTACCAGGTGATGACCGGGCCGGTGGCGGCGAAGAACAGCATGTCGCCGGTGACCGGGTCGATCTTGTAGTGGGCGGTGCACAGGGTGTCGATGCCGCCGTGGAAGTCGTGAGTACCGAAGGTCTCCAGTGTCTGCGGGTGCATGCGGTAGGGCAGACCGCCCTCGAAGTACACGAGCAGGTGGTCGTCGAAGATGCCGACATTGGTGTTGGCGACGTTCTTCGCGAGCGGCGCGTTCTTCGGCAGCCGGCCGGGGGTGCCACCGTTGACGAAGCCGCTGTAGACCGCCTCGCCCTGCTCGACCTCGATCTTCATGGAGTCGGTCAGCACCCAGCTGGTGCGGAAGGCGGCCTTGCCGTCCCGCAGGTAGAGGCCGGCCACCATGCCGTCGCCCTCCCACCAGTGGTACCGGTCGGTGTTGCGGGGCTGGAAGCGCGGGTTGGAGGAGATGCGGAACAGGGCTCCGGCGATGTCCTCCGGGATGCGCCCGATCACCGGCAGGTCATAGGCCTGCGTCTCCTCGTGCCACGGGGTGAACGGGCCGTTGAGGAACTTGTTCTGGGTGGGCCACTGCTGCGAGGGACCCTCCGGTGCCGCGGCGATGTTCATCGGCGAGGTGACGACGACGCCGGGGGGGAGGGGGAGTGCTCATGACGTACCTTTCATGCGATGGCGATGCGGGTGCCGCTCCGTGGACCGGGCCGGGGATGGAGAGGCCCGGAGCGGCAGGCGTCAGCCCTGTCCGGCGCCCGGCCGGATGCCGTGGTTGCCGGGGGAGAGGATCCCGGCGGGATCCAGGGCGTCCTTCAGACGCCGGTAGAGGCGGGGGAGCGCGCCGTCGTTGAAGCCGTAGCCGGCCGCCACGCGGTCGACCAGCGAGGGGTGGGCCCGGTACTCGCTCCAGCCCCACCGCTCGGCCTCGTCGCACATCCGGTTCACCGCGCGCCGGGCGGCCTCGGCCTGCTCCGGGTCGTCGACGTCGAAGAGGATCATGCTGACGCCCACCAGGGAGCGGAAGGTGGCGATCCAGGCGAAGCCCGCGACCAGGCCCTCCTCCGCGAGGATCCGCTGGACCATGGTTTCGTGCCGGGCGGCGTTCTCGCCGGTGAACGGCAGGACGGGGGAGAAGTCGATGTGGCCGACCCGGTCCCCGAGGTGCCGCTTCATCACGTCCAGCAGGAACATGTTCGGGATGCCCGCCGGCACCAGGTCGTGTTCTACCAACCAGGCCGCCCTCGATCACGCCTTGCCCATCGTCGACACCCGGCACGAGATGCACGCCGGGCATGCCGCCGAGGGATACGCCCGGGTGCACAACCGGCTGGGCGTCGCGCTGCTGACCGCAGGTGGCGGCTTCCCCAACGCGGTCACCTCCATGGCCCACGCGCACATGGACCGCACCCCGGTCCTGCACATCGCCGCCTCCGGCCCGCTGGCCGACGACCGGACCGACACCCTCCAGGCCGGTCTCGACCAGGTGGCCATCGCCACCCCGGTCACCAAGTGGGCGCACCGGGTGACCCGGGCCGACCTGCTGCCGCGGGTGATCGCCCGCGCGATCCGCACCGCCTCGCCGGCCCCCGCGGTCCCGTACTGGTCGACGTCCCCTGGAACGTGCTGACCGAGCGCGTGGCACTGCCCGACCTCGCAGCGGAGACCGTGACCGCCCCGGACCACGCCGCGGGGCGTCCTGGGACGCCGTGTCCCAGGTCGCCGACCTGCTCGCCGGCGCGCGCCGGTCGGTCCTCGCCGCCGGCTCCGAAAGTGGCCCGGGGCGGGGGAGCGGCAGCCCTGCGCCGCACCGCGGGCGAGCTGCGGGACACCCGTGCTGTCGGATTTTCGAGGCACTGGGCTGCATCGCCGGCGACCCGCTGAACTTCGGGCTCGTCCAGGGGCTGCACGGCCTGGCCCCTGAGGACCACCCGGACGTGGTGGTCATGGTCGCTCGGGGTCCCGGCGCCGGCGGGCGGACAGCACGACAGGACGGCTGCTGGCACGCGCGGCACGCACACTTGTTCACCTGCTACGGCCGGTTGTTCAGAATCTCGCGCCGATGGGTGACGAGGTTCCGCCAGCGGGCGCGGGTGGTGTCCTCGCCGTCCAGCCAGCGGGGCGGGGTGTGTCCGTCCGGGAGGGGGAAGCCGGCCATGAAGTGGGCGATGTCGACGCAGTAGGCGTACCCGCCGCTCTGTGACTGTTCGCGGAGCCGGTCGATGGTGGCCCTGAGCGCGTCCTCGTCGTCGAGGACGGCCTGGTGGAAGGCGAGGGCGAGTTCAAGGGTGGGGACCGTGGAGGTGAGGCCCGCGGTGACGAGTTCGGTGCGCAGGGCACGGCCGCGGTCGTCGACGTCCGGGTCGCCGGCGTCGCGGATGAGGGCGGCGATGGCGGTCTGGCGGCGGTGGCCCTCAGGTCGAGGCCGGCCAGGAGCCGTTGGGACAGGTCGATTTCGTCGTCGGCCTGGCGGGGGTCGGTGAGCGTGACGGCGAGGGTGCGCAACGACTGGTTGTGCGCGGCCTCGCCGGCCTTGGCATGTTCTTCGGCTTCGCGGCGGCCGGCCAGGGAGAAGTCGGCGGCGCGCTGCGCCTCGCCTTGGAGCCAGTGGATGTCTCCGAGGACGCGCTGGTGGCGGCCTTCCCAGCCGAGTTGCTGGGCGGCGGCGAGCGAGATGGCGTCACCCGGCTTCCACCAGGCGCTCGCCGCTCACCAGGCCGTCGTCACCAAGGCAGGCCTGCTGTCACCACACCTTCCGTACAGAGCGCCGACCGTGAAGCGGTCACACCAGTTGCACCGCTTTGCGAACCCCGAAAGCGCGTAGACCCTCCTGCCCGACCTCGGCTGGACCATCTCCTCGGTGAGGAGTTTCTTGTGTCTGCATGTCAGAGACGGCCGGGCTGTCTCGTCTCAGGCTGTGAAGACGGGTTCCGACAGGAACCTGCCTCGACGACAAGGAGCGGATCATGGGCGAGGAGAGCACACACCGGAAGGTCGCGCTGGTGACAGGGGCGAACAAGGGGATCGGCCGTGGCGTTGCCGAGCAGCTCGCCGCGCTGGGCATGACGGTCGTGATCGGGGCCAGAGACCCACTGCGCGGCGAGGAGGCCGCTGCGGCGGTGCGCGCGGCCGGCGGCGACGCGCACGCGGTCACCTTGGACGTCACCGACCGGGCCACCGTCCAAGAGGCCGCGAGGCAGGTCGAGGAGCGCTTCGGCCGGCTCGACGTACTGATCAACAACGCCGGCATCACCGGCTCCGGACAGGTGTCGCCCGAAGACGCCCATGACCAGGTCCCCAGCTCCGTCGACCTGGACATGGTCCGGGCGGTGTTCGACACCAACGTCCTCGGGGTGATCGCGGTGACCAACGCCATGCTGCCGCTGTTGCGGCGGTCACCGGCGCCACGCGTCGTCAACGTGAGCAGTCACGCCGCGTCGCTGACTCTCACCAGCGATCCGGACGGCCCCTTCGCGGCACTGCTGCCGTCGGCCGCGTACGCGCCGTCCAAGACCGCCCTGACCGCCCTGACCGTGCAGTACGCCAAGGAGCTGCGGAAGGACGGCATCCTGGTCAACGCGGTCGCCCCCGGCTTCGTCGCCACGGACGGCAACAACCACACCGGGTTCCTCACGGTCGCGCAGGGCGCCACGGTCGTGGTGCGCCTGGCCACGCTCGGTGCGGACGGACCGACCGCCGGATTCTTCGGTGAGGAGGGCCCGCTGCCCTGGTGACGGCGGCCCTGGACGACTGCGTCGTACCGGCCCGGCGACATGGCTCGGCCCTGAAGCCGGTCGGACGACAGGCAGTGGCAATCGACCCGCGGAGGTCACGGCTTCTCCGGACTGGAGCTCTGCGGTCCCTCATGGCAGCGTGGATTCAAGGAGGATCCGGCGTGACGAAGACCGAAGAGTTCCAGGAACTGCGGCCGCTGCTGTTCTCGATCGCCTACCGGATCCTGGGCAGTGTGAGCGAGGCGGAGGACGCGGTCCAGGAGACATGGCTGCGCTACCAGGCCACCTCCACCCGGCCCGGGTCGGCCAAGGCGTTCCTGTCGAGCGTGGTCACCCGCATCTCGATCGACGTGCTGCGCTCGGCCCGCGTCCGGCGGGAGGAGTACGTCGGGCCGTGGCTCCCCGAACCGCTGCTGACCGACCCGTACGAGGATCCGGCGCGGTCGGCGGAGCTGGCGGACTCGCTGTCGATGGCGGCTCTGCTCCTGCTGGAGCGGCTCACCCCGCTCGAGCGCGCGGTCTTCGTGCTGAGGGAGGTGTTCGCCTTCGGCTTCGCGGATATCGCGTCGGCCGTGGGACGGTCGGAGGCGGCGTGCCACCAGCTCGCGGTGCGGGCACGCCGGCACATGGAAGCGGGCCGGGTCCGGTTCAAGGCCGACCGGAAGGAACGCGAGGAACTCGCCGAACGGTTCTTCGACGCCTTCCGGGAAGGAGACGTCGACGGGCTGGCCGGGCTGCTGGCCGCCGACGTCCACATGATCGGCGACAGCGGCGGCAAGGCCCCGCAGTTCAAGCCCGTCGTCCTTGGCGCCGAGAACGTGCTCCGGGCGCTGGCGACGTTCGCCCCGCTGGTGATCAGCAGCGGTGGCCTTGTGGAGCCGTGCCAGGTGAACGGCCAGCCGGGCTCGGTCTTCCGCGACCGGAACGGCCAGGTCCTCAGCACCTGGGCGCTCGACGTGCTCGACGGGCAGATCCAGACGATCCGCACGGTGAACAACCCCGACAAGCTCGGGCACGTCGGTCCTGTGGCGGACGCCTGGGAGGCCCTCCGCGAGGCGCACCGGGCACACCGGCCCACAGACTGACCGCAGAGCCGGCCGCGCTCCAGGGCTGGGATGCCGGGCCCCGGGCGCGAAGCAACGGAACACCAGGGCGGAATACCAGGGCGGAATACCAGGGCGGAACCGCACGAGGCTGACCTCGTCCGCCCCGTGTGGGCCGGCCGCGACGGGCGACACCAAGTGACCGACTTGGCGACGCCTTCTCAAGCAGGCGAACCGGTTGCCATCAACGCTCAGGGCGTCCACGCCGGTCACCCAAGTCATCCGAGCACGCGCCTTTTTGTTCCACGCATGCCGGTACCTGGCACCTCGATCAGGTGCCACCCATCTCGAAGGGGTCGCAGCCGGGCTGTCGGCTGGGGCAGCTCGGGCGACCGGCGGTGCACCGGAGCCGATGACACCGATCTGCTTCGCGCGCAGATGGCGACACGCATCGCGCCGACCTGGTGACGATCACAGTGCTTCGCTCTACCGAAGCCGCAGCTCAGCGGGTGCCGATGGTGACACCTATCGAGCCTCGGCTCAATCCGGCGGGCCGCCGTACAGCGCTCTGGCGGCGGCCCGCTCCCGAATCCGCACCACGAACCGAGGCCGACGACGACCACGCCCTGGCCGCCCCGGCGCACCGCACGTCGCCGCACCCCGCGAACCGGTCGACACCGCTCGCTTCGGCCGCCGCGTCGTCCGGCGCCGAGCGAAGGGCATGGACGCCGGCGCCCTCGCGGCGGCCTCCGAGGACGCGCGGTTCGACGCGCGGCAGGATTCGCGCCACGAGGATCTGGCCGACGATGTCCGCGGCCGGGCGGAGCTCGCGGAGTGGGAGCGTCTCGCCCAACTGCTCGCGGACGCGGCACCAGGCACTGTCTACGCCCCGGATGCCGACGAAGTCGTCCAGGCCGAACTCGCCGCCGACGCCGCGGCCGCCACCGCCCAGCAAGCCGATCTGCGCGAAGCCGCCCGGATCGCGGCTGACGGGACGGGGCTCACCGGGACCGCCGCCGGCCCCCGGCTCACACTTCCGGCCGCCCGCCGCCGCTTCCCCGCGCCGACGAGCCGCAGGCGCTGCGCGAGCTCGGCACCCTGGAGGAGACCGAGCCCCGCGACGGTGACGAAGCCGTGCGCGCTGCACTCACCCGCCGCGCCGGCGGCTACGTCCAGGCCGACGTCGACGCCTGGCTCGCCCACGCCCTGGCCGCGCGCCTCGGGCACTACCGCGCCCCGGCCGCCCGCGAGGCCGCCGCCGGCAGGGGACCCGGCGCGGGACACCGGGGCGGCGGGGCGGCGGCAACGCCGTATGCGTAACCCGTCGGCCGGCCTGCTGACGCCGCCGGTCCTCGCGCACGCCGCGCTGCTCGCTGAACTCGCCCGCCTGGTCCCGGCGCCCAGTTGGCGTTCGCGGCCCGGCTCGCCACCACCGGACCCGAAGCCGCCAGCGCGCTCGCCGCGTTCCTCACCCGCGTCCGCCCCGAGGGCCACTGAACCCGCCCGTTCGTGTCGGCATAAGGCTCCGGCCACCACGGCACGTGACCGGGGGCGTCGAGGGGAAGCTCGTTGATCGTCGCGTCCGAGCGTTCCCACGTGCGCCGGTAGACCCCCCAATGGACAGTTCTCGAGGTGAGCGTGACACCAGTGTCATGCTCGCGCTCCGTCAGCGTGACACGGGATCCGGGTGGCGCTGCCCGAAGTGGTGAACAAGTGCTGTCGTATCTCGGCCTCTGGTCCACTTCGTGTGGTCGCGTACACAGGGTGACTGTTGATCTGCGCCTGATGGTGGTTCCAGTGGTCGTAGGCGGTCCGTGCGCGTATGACCGGCTGGCCGCGCCTGAAGCCGGCTCCACTTATCAGGCCCCTTGGAATCGATCATCTAGGCTGGCGCGGTGACTGATGAGCAGGAGCGGGTGCGGCCGTCGGGAGTGTGGGCCACGGCGGTGGGGGTGGCCAGGGTGCGGGCGCTGGAGACCGAGCGGGAGAACGCGCTGTTCCGCGACCCACTGGCACAGGCCTTCGCCGCCGCCGGCGGCCTGTGGCCCTCCTCGCCGCCGCTGCCCGACGACGATGCCCCGCGCCGCCGTCGGCTGGCCGTGTCGTTCTCCATCGTCATCAGGACGAAGTTCCTCGACGACCTGTTGCAGCAGGCCTCCGCGTCCGGGGTCCGGCAGGTCGTGCTGCTCGGTGCCGGCATGGACAGCCGGGCCTTCCGGATGGACTGGCCCGAGGGCACCCGACTGTTCGAGGTCGACACCGCCGCGCCACTGGACTTCAAAGCTTCGGTGCTGCGCCAGGAGCGGGCCGTCGCACGCTGCGAGCGGATCACCGTCGCGGTGGATCTGCGTGAGGACTGGCCAGGCGCGCTGGCCGCCGCGGGGCACGACCCGGCCGTGCCGACCGTGTGGATCGCCGAAGGACTGCTGATCTATCTGCCCGAGGACGCGGTGGAGCTGCTGCTGGCCCGGATCAGCGCGCAGTCGGCGGCAGGCAGTCGGATGGGGCTGACGTTGGGCTCGCGCGGCGTGATCGAGCGCTTCGGCGCGGATGCCGTGCCGGGATCGGCGGCGTCCCTGTGGGTCTCGGAGATGCCCGACGACCCGGTGGGCTGGCTCGCCGGGCACGGCTGGGAGGCCGGCAGCCACACCCTGCGCGAGCGCGCTGCCGCCTACGGCCGCCCGATCAGCACCCTGCCGCAGCGCGAGGAGCGGCCCGGCGGACTGATCTCGGCGGTCCGCAGGTAGAGCGCCTTCCGGTTCCCTGGATGATCAATTCCAAGGGGGCCTGATGAGTGGAGCCGGGAGCGTGTCTCAGTAACGAGCAAGCGGCCCGCCGGCCGTGTCGACGGGATCGGTCACGGCCGTCTTGTGGGCACCTGTGCAGCTGTGGCTGGGTCCTGCCCGGCGGGTGTTCGGCCGGCAGGGCCCGTGGCGTGGGCTGGGGTGCCTGGCTGGTCAGCTGGCCGGGCTCCGTCCTTGCCACGCAGGAGGAGCTGGCGGCCGTTCCGGCAGGTCATGATCTGTCCGAAGACGGGTTCGGGGATGGCCTTGCGGCGGCTGTAGGCGGCCGGCTGTCCCCGCGGCTGCGCCAGTGTCCGTGCCTACGTCAGCAGGACGCTTCGCGGCGAACCCCGACCGGTCGGCCCCCGCCCGCCGTCAGTTCGGGCCGTTACGCGCTGGATCCTCACCCACCCCGACGCCCTCCCCGAAGGCGACCGGCTCCAGTTCAAAGCCGTCCTGGCCAATTGCCCCGAGCTGACGGCGCTTGCCGAGCACGTGCGCTCCTTCGGGCACATGGTCGCTCACTTCCAGGGTGACCAGTTGCCGACCTGGATCGAAGCGGCTGCCTCCACCACCGAACTGCCCAGCCTCCGGAGCTTCGCCCAACACCTCGAACGCGACCTCGACGCCGTCACCGCGGGCCTCACACTGGACGCCGCCGAGACCACCGACGAGAACCCCGAGCGGGTCGCCGCCCTCGCCCGGCTCACCGCGGCCTACCTCCACACCCGGCTCCGTCCCGGCGCCCCCGCGTGGCAGGCCGCGTGCGAGGCACTGACGACCGACCCCGATCCGATAGGACGAGTCGCGTCCAAGTAAGCACCCACCCCGGGGCTACGTCCCCCATCGCCGCTACACACCCCCGGCGCCCGGGAGCAGTCAGAGGCCGGCACTCAACGATGACGTCCGGGCAGCAAGCCGCCGTGGCAGAACCCGGTCCTCCAGCGGCAGACTCCACGGCCGGCCCTTGCGGACGGGGCCGCACCCTCGCGCCGCCACGCGGTGATCAACTTGCCGAACCGTCGCGGGCTCAGCCCGGTGAACGGGGCTGTCCAAGACGGCTCCGACGCCGTCATCACACCAGCCACGGCAAGGATCAACCCCTGTCGAGATCGCCGGTGACGGAGGTCAGTCGATCAGCAGCTCGTCAAGGCGCTGGACAGAACGCGGCGTGTCCATCTCATCGGCCCTAGCTACGGTGGTGTCGCCCGCGTGTTCCCCGACCAGTACGGGCCTGCCGATCTCCCGGCCCGCGGGCGTCAGGCACGCTGGCCGATGCGGTCGACGACGGCGATGCGTCGCAGGCTCTGGGTTTCGTAGTACGGGTCGACGGACTGCCACTCGCCGTCAGTCTTTTTCGCATGGGTGCCTTCGAGTCTCAGGCCGAGGTAGCCGTAGGTGCCGGGGGCGAAGACCAAGGTGAACGACACGGTTGGGTAGGAGACGCCCAGCCCGGTGCGCCCGTCGATGAGGACGTCGTGGTCGAGGGTCGTCTCGGGCAGCGCCGCGAGAGCTTCGAACGCGGCGGCCTGGAGCCCCGGCGGCATCACTCGCGGCCCCCGCATGAGCAGGCCGAGATGGGTGAAGGCCATGATGTCGGAGTTCCCCGTCTCCCCGCCGAACCGGAACATCGCGAGCAGCTTCCGGGGGTCGGTGGGCAGGCGTTCGAGGGCGGTGTAGGTGGTGGGCAGCGACTGGACCTCGTGGTCGCCCAGGGGTGGGTCGTTGTGCACCTTTCCGTACTCCACTCGCCGGGACGGACGCGAGCCGTCCACCGACAGCCAGCTCTCGTTCGTCCAGGTCTGTGTCTTCCCTCCGCCCACGGGTGTGCGGACGGCCCGGGTTCGCGTGTAGAAGAGCTGGTCGTCGCGGGGCACGGGCAGCTTCCCATCCTCGGCGCGGGTGGCGGTGGCCGCCGCGAGGAGCACCTGGGCCGCCGTCGGCTCGGTTCGGTTCCGGATGCCCGAGCCGCCGGAGGCGACGACCACGGTGACGGCCGCCAGCGCCGCGGCGGCACCGCCGGCGAGCGAGCCGCGCAGCACGAGGCGCCTCGACAGGGCCGGCTCCCTCGGTACGGGACCCGCCTCTCGCGCCATGGCGCGGTGGAGACGGTCGCGCGCCCCGGCGCGGGCCGCGTCGGTGAGCGCAGGGGTGCGGTCACGCCACTGCTCCACTGCCTTGAGATCGTCCATCGTGGGCTCCTAGAGGCGGGGTTCGGGGTGGGAACGCCCGGGGGCGGGGGCGGGGTCGGGGTCGGGGAGGGCGAAGCCGGGGCGGGCGGGATCGAGTCCGGTGCCGCGCAGGGCGTCACGCAGTCCGCTGCGGGCCCGGTGCAGGCGCGAGCGGACCGTCCCGACGGGTATCCCGAGGGCCTCGGCGGTCTGCGCGTAGTCCATCGAGCCGAGGGCGGTCAGCAGCAGCACGTCCCGGTAGCGGCCGGGCAGCCAGGCCAGCGCCCCGGCCAGTTCGGCGTCCAGGTACCGGGCCGCGTGGTCCTCGCCGACGTCGTCGGCGTCGGCCGGCCGGCCTTCGGCCAGTGACGCGGCCCGTGACCAGGCCCGCAGACGGCGGGCCTCCGCCCGGCGGTGGCGGGCCACCAGCCGGGTGGCGATCCCGTACAGCCACGGACGCGCGTTGTCGCGAGTCAGGTCGTCACGCCTGCGCCGCTGAAACGCGACCACGAAGGTCTCCGCCGTCAGGTCGTCGGCCGCGTCGGAACCGAGTCGGCGGGCGAGGTAACGGTGCACGTCCTGCGCGTACCGGTCGAAAGGTTCCCCGAAGGCGTCGGCGTGCTCCCAGGACCGCGCGACGGCGGCGGCGTCCGAGCCGGCTTCGGTACGGGGCGGTGCCGCGCCATGCGCGCCGGTCCTCGTGCGTGGGGAGAGGGTCACCGGGCTCCTCGCGGGGTCATGGATTGGCGTCTTTCACAGCCGGGGCATGGTCACCCGCTGTTCACCCGAAGGGCATACCGGAGTTCCACATCTGGAAGTGGCCTACATCACACCGGTGTTGCCGCCACCCCGCTCGTCCATGGCTGCATGCCCGCGACGATGAGGCGCGCTCGCCGCCGGTGCCGCCACTCCCCGGCCGGTCCGAGGCGCAGGAACTCCCGGCGTATCATCTCCGGAAACTCCGGGCCGCGACGCCGGGCCACGGCGCGCAACGCCCCTGGGACGCGGCAGTGGTCATCGCCTCCCACACGGCCGCCGCATCGGCGTGGACCATCTCGAAAGCCACGACCTCGTCACTCAACGCCCGTACCCAGCCGGCGATGGCCTCGTCAGGTATCGGCAGTTGCTGCGGACCGAACACCGAGACAACCGCGGCACACGCCTGAGACCAGGCCGGATCCAGTACCGCGGCGTCCTGCACGACAGCCCGCGCCGCAGGCAACGACGCCGTTCGCTGCCCGGCAAGGGTGATCATGCCGGGCGGGACGGCGCCGCCGACGAGTTCGCGGCCCGGGAACCGGCCCCGGAGCGGCGTGTGCTGGGCGTGGTGCACGAGCGGATCACGGCGATCGGTGTCAGGCGCCGGTCAGGAGGGGGCTCGGGAGCGGGCGGCGGGTGCCGGCACCGGGGCTGCGGTGAGGGAGCGGGACCGGGTTCCGTCTGCGCGTCGTGCGGGGGGCGTGGTCTGTTGTTCGGCGAGTTCACGAAGAAGCCGGGCGCGGCCGTCCTCGACCGTGTGGTCCTCGGTGAGGACTTTGCCGAACGTCGAGAAGGCCAGGGCTGCCGGAGTCACCTCCCACTCGGCCAGGGCGAGCAGCAGGACCAGCTCGTCGCCGTCCTGGGACGCGTCGCACGGCATGCCGGCCGCGGTCGCGGCCGCCCCACCAGATCCCCGCCGGACGGCCCGGCGAAGAGGACTGCCACCGTGTCGCGCAGGTCTGCGAACCCCTGCTGGTACAGCTCACTCGCTTCGCGCAGGAGCAGCACCAGGTCCTCGTCGTGGCTGGCCGTTGCGGCCGCGGCGAGGTCGAGGAGGCGCTGGGTGGTCAAGAGAGATCAGAGGCATACGGGAAAACTCAGAGCGGAGCGGCACAGCCGTCGCACGGCCATCGCCCTGTCCGCCGGGCCAGGTCGGGCTCCTTGCCGGGCTCCAGCTCCAGCGCTGCGCGGACCTGCTCCTTGAGGGAGTTGAACTCCGGGCCGTCGTCCGGACAGATCACGCCGGGGTCGCGCACTCCACAGGCCGCGGCGTGCCGGACCAGATAGTGATGCGCCAGTCCGCGCGGAAGCTGTCGCCTCGCACCTGCTGGACCTCGGTGTACAGGTCGGCCAGCCGTGGCCGCCGGCCGATGGAGAGCAGCACGTCGTGGCGGGAGGCGAAAACGCACAACGAGCACGAGCAGCGGGAGGTTCCGACCCAGTCGCCTGCGCCGGGCACCGAGTGGTACGTCCAGCAGTACGGCACCGGCGCATCGGCGTGCCACTCCTCGACCGCCTCGGTCGACCAGTCCTTGACGGGCAGCCACTCGTCGACGACGCGCGCACTGTTGGCCTGCACCGTACGGAAGGCCGCCTGCCGGCGGCGAGCAATACTCAGGCGTGTCGAATACCTCCGAGGGGCGTCACGCTTTGTGACGGGTTGCTAGGTCTTCTCTTTCGGATCACTCTCACGGGCGTGCGACAAGTTGCACGGTGTAGCTCGCTGTGGCGTCGAGAGGTCAGACGCGGAGCAGGTCGGTCGAGACGGTCCAGAGGCGCTGGGCGGTGGCGGGGTCGAGTGCCCATTCCTTGACACCGTGCGGGTGCTGCGCGAGGTCGGCGTCGTTCGGCACGGTGTAGGCCTCTTGCGCATCGTCGAGATAGTGGCCTCCGGAGTGAGCGAATTCGGGGGCGACGGCCGCGACGACACTGGTGGCGGCCCCCTGCTCGACCGTTTTGTACGTGAAAACTCCGGCGGCCTCGGCCGCGTCGAGCGACGCCTTCTGTTCCGGCGTGAAGTTCCGCTGCAGTCCCGTTGCGATACCGCCGGGATTCACCGCGTTGGCGACGATACCGTCGGATGCCCACAGACGGGTCGCCTCGACGGCGAAGAGGGAGTTCGCCGTCTTCGACTGGGCGTAGGCGATCTGCGGGTCGTAGCTGCGGCGCTCGAAGTGGAGGTCGTCGAAGTCGATGCCGGACCGCATGTGCGCCGTCGAGCTGACCGAGACGATCCGTGCTCCCTCGAGGTCGGCCGCTCCCCGGGCCAGGGCGTGGTGAAGACCGGTGGCCAGCGCGAAGTGGCCGAGATGGTTCGTCGCGAATTGCAGCTCCCAGCCCTCACGCGTCCGTTCGAGGCCACCGGTGACCACGCCGGCGTTGTTGATCAGCAGGTGAAGCGGGCCGCCCCACGCGTCGACGAACCGTGTGACGGTGGCCCTGTCGGCGAGGTCTAGCCGTACGACGCGGGGCCGGATCCCTCCGGTCGACTTCCCGATCGTCTCGGCGACAACGTCACCCGCAGTCGTGTTCCGGACGGCGAGCGTCACTTCCGCCCCGGCAGCGGTCAGTGCGCGAGCCGTCTCGATCCCGAGTCCGGAGGAAGCTCCCGTCACGATCGCGCGGACGCCGGTGAGGTCGATGTCCCGCAGTACCTCATCCGCGGTGCTGGAGGGCGTAAAGGGCGTGGAGATGAGTTTGCGAGTGTCCATGGCGCGACTATACGCATTAGACTTGATTTGTATAGTGCGGTTCTCGTTCGTATGCTCGTTCCATGAACAGTCCCGACGCTGGCCATCCGTCGTCGCCAGTCGCTGGCACTGACCGTCGAACCATGGTTCTGGAGTCCGCCATGGCCACGTTCGCGCGGTTCGGTTACCGGAAGACCTCGATGGAGGAGGTGGCGCGGGCGGCGCATATCTCCCGGCCCGGGCTCTACTTCCTCTTCTCCTCGAAGGAGACTCTGTTCCGTGCCGCGGTCACCCAGGCCTTGGATCGCGACATCACCGCGGTCGAACAGGTCCTGGCCGACAGCGGCCGCCCCCTTCCAGAGCGCCTCGTCGAAGCGTTCGACCAGTGGGCGGGCCGCTACATCGGCCCGCTGACGCGCGATGTCACGACGGTCATCGAGGCCAATCCCGACCTCCTCGGAGAGATCGTCGAGACCACACCACGACGTTTCGAGGAACTGATCACAGACGCGATCGCCGTCGAGTCAGGACGAGAGGGGGCCATCCCTGTAGCACAGACGATGATCAGCGCATCGATCGGCCTCAAGCACCAGGTCGCATCACGGGAGTTCTACCTCGAACGGCTGGCGGTCGCTATCGGTCTCCTGGTGCGCTGAAAACGCTCCTGGCCTCCTTATGGAACCGCCCGCGGTCTCGGACGGCGACGGGCCGGACCGCCCGTCGAGACCGACTCGGCACATCAACCGAGACGACCGCCAAGATCGCGCCGAGCGGTTCCGACGAAGGCGTTGGCCGTGGCGGTGGGTGATGAAGACGGGCGACCCCCTGCACCAGGAGCCGGGCGCCATCAACCACGTCGATGACGGCCGCGGCGTCTACTTCAACGACCCCAGCGGTCATGAACTGGAGATCATCACGTGCCCCTACGGCAGTGGCGGGCTCGACGCCGAGCATGTCAACCCGCTGCTCACCGAGGAACTCAGGACGAGCGGGAAGCTCCCGGACCTGTCATGACCGAGCCGTTGACCGACCGTCCCCTCGTCCAGGTCCTGATCGCGAGCACCCGGCCGAACCGCGCGGGCGAGCCCACCGCTCGGTGGTCGCAGCAGAGGCCACCGCGAGCGGTGCCTTCGACATCGAGGTGGTCGACCTCGCCGAGATCGACCTGCCGATGCTCGCCCAACCGGGGCACCCGAGTGCGCGTGACTACCGGATGGCGTGTACACGCGCGTTCAGCGAGGTCACAGACCGCGCGGCGGCATACGTCTTCGTGATGCCGGAGTACAACCACAGCTACACCGCCGCCCTGAAGAACGCCCTGGACGACCTGTTCTGGGAAGGGCACGGCAAGCCGGTGATCTTGGTCAGCTACGGTGGCGTGGCAGCCGGGGCCCGAGCCGCGATGGCACTCGAACCGGTGCTGGTCGCGCTTCAACTGCATGTGGTCGGCTTCGTCCCGATCCCGCTCATCGACCAACTGCTCCACCCTCACGACGGCCGGCGGGTGTTCCGTCCCACCGAACCGATCGAGCACGGGCTCACCGCAGCCGTGGACGCCTTGCACCGAGCCCTGCAACCCGAACGGGCCGCCCGGAGCACCTGATCGCCCCACCAGCTCTCGCAGCAGGGTCCGCCGCCGTTGATCAGGTCCCGGTCAACGGCTCACGCGGGACTCGGCCCGTCACGCGTGACGCGCCGCGGGGACCAGGCCGGTTCGATCCGGGTAGTGCTTGCGCAGATCGGAGGTGGTCATCCGGTCGGGAAGGAAGCGGGAGGCGCGGATGAGGAAGGTGGTCATCGCGCCGATGGTGTAGCGCGCGCGAGGCCGACGGGCGGTCGCGGCCTTCGCGATCGTCCGGGCCGCGGTGTCTGAGGTCACGCCTGCCTCGGTGAACGCGGCGACGTGGGAGGGGATCGCCTGGGTCAAGGCGCCGTAGCGGGCGGTCTGCTCCGGGGTCATTCCGGCGCTGAGGCGGCTCAACGTCGCCAGACCGAGGCCGGCCATCTCGGTCTTGACGCCGCCCGGCTCGACGACCACCACCTGTACGCCGTGCGGGGCCAGTTCGTTGCGCAGTGCGTCGCTCACCGCCTCCAGGGCGAACTTGCTGCTGGCGTAGGCACCGTAACCGGCCATGGAGACCTTGCCGTTCAGTGAGCTGATGTTGACGATGCGGCCGTTGCTGCGCACCAGCGCGGGAAGCAGGGCCTGGGTGAGCGCGACGTGGCCGAAGACGTTCACCTCGAACAGGCGCCGCCATTCGTCGAGCGGGATCATTTCGACCGGTCCGGCCATGGGGAGGCCGGCGTTGTTGATCAGGGCCCTCAGGGCACGCCCCTGTGGGTCGCCGTCGATGCGTTGCACCAGCGCCGCGATGTGATCCCGGCGGGTGATGTCGAGGATCACGGGCTCTGTGCCGACGGCGAGGAGGGCCTTGCCGTCGCTTTCACGTCGCACGCCGGCGAGGACGTGAAATCCGCGGCGGGCCATTTCCCGGGCAGTGGCCGCACCCATTCCGGTTGACGCCCCGGTGACGACTACGAGTTCTCGATTTCCAGATGACTTTGTCACCTGTGTGACTCTGCCGCAATCGGATGACGGCGTCAACTGACTCAGGTGACTATGTCATCACGGGCCCGCTAGGATGTCCGTCATGATCAGCCGCGCCGAATCGACCGCCGCCACTCGCCGCGCCCTGCTCGACGCCGCAGCCGACCTGCTCGACCGCGGCGGCCTCGAAGCGGTGACCCTCCGCGCGGTCGGCGCGGAAGCCGGAGTGACCCGCGGAGCGCCCTATCGGCACTTCCCCGACAAAGAGAGCCTGCTGGTGGCGATCGGCACGCGCGCGTGGGACCGACTCGGGGATCTCATGCAGGCCCTACGTGCCGATCCCGGTCTGCCGGCCGCGGAGAAACTGCGCGGCGGGGTCCTCGCGCTCATCGACATAGGCCGCGCCCAGCCGCACCTCTACAAGCTGATGTTCAGCAATCCGTCCGGTGATCCCACCGCATTGGCCCGCGCGGCCGAGCGCAGTCAGACCGAGTTCCTCGCCATCGTCGCCGACCTGGTCGGCGAGCAAGACGCCCGGAGATACGCCGCCCTGCTCATCAGCACCGCGAACGGAGTCGCCGGCATGGAGGTGAGCGGCCAGCTGCCCAACGAGAAGTGGGGCGAGGTCCGCGCCGAAGATCTCATCGACACGCTCGTCACGATGATCGCCGAGAAGGGCCGGCGATCATGACGGAGACCAGATCTTACGCGACCGGGACGACCGTGGCGGCCGACGGCGGCATCGGAGAGTTCGCCTACTGACGTCGCCCGGTCTTCTGGCGGCCGATCCCGTCGAGCTCGGCGAGATCCTCGTCGGAGAGCGACAGACCGGCGCCGGCGGCGTTCTCGCGCAGGTGTGCCACCGACGAGGTGCCGGGAATGAGGAGAATGTTCGGCGATCGCCGCAACAGCCAGGCGAGGGCGACCGACATCGGCGTCGCCTCCAGCCTGGCGGCCGTGGCGGAGAGCGCCGCGGACTGCAGCGGGCTGAAGCCGCCGAGCGGGAAGAACGGCACGTAGGCGATGTCCTGGGCGGCGAGATCGTCGATGAGCTCGTCGTCGTGACGGTAGGCGAGGTTGTACGCGTTCTGCACGCACACGACCGGCGCGATCGTGAGGGCCTCGGAGACCTGCTCCGCGGTCACGTTGCTGACGCCCAGGTGACGGATGAGACCCTCTCGCTGAAGTCCGACGAGGGCCTCGAAAGGCCCGGCGAGCGAGCCGGCCTGGGGACTCTGGGCGTTTCCGAGCCGGAGGTTGACGACATCGAGTGCGTCGAGGCCGAGATCCTCGAGGTTCTCCTCGATGCTGTGGCGCAGGTCTTCGGGCCGCCGGGCGAGGACCCAGCCGCCCCGCTCGTCGCGGACCGCGCCGACCTTGGTGACGATGTGCAGCGAGGGGGAGTACGGGTGCAGTGCCTCACGGATCAGTCGGTTGGTGACATGTGGTCCGTAGGCGCCGGAGGTGTCGATGTGGGTGATACCGAGGCCGGCGGCCTCGCGCAGTACGGCGAGCGCGCCGTCGTGGTGGGCGGGCGGGCCCATGACGCCGGGACCGGCGAGCTGCATGGCGCCATAGCCGAAGCGGGTGACGTTCAGGCTGCCCAAGGCCCAGGTGCCGCCGGGCAGTGATGCGGAGGAGGTGCTCATCAGTGGCTTTTCCTGTCGATCGAATGCTGGAAGGGCTGCCACCGATGTTCTCTCCGAGACCGGCGGCGCATCCAATACCGGCAGCACGCCGCGTGATACCCGGCAGGTATCACCGGCGTATTCTGGGGTCATGGACGCCTTGGAGACCCGTGAGCTGAGGTACTTCCTGGCCGTCGCCGAGGAACTGCACTTCGGCCGTGCCGCCGAGCGCCTCGGCATGGCGCAGCCGCCGCTGTCCCGTGCGATCCAGCGGCTCGAACGGCGTCTCGGCGTCCGTCTGCTGGAGCGCAACCGTCACACGGTCGCCCTGACCCGCGCCGGGGAAACGCTTCTGCACGAGGGGCGCGCGGCACTCGACGCGACCGCTGCCGCAGCCCGCCGCACCCGCCGCGCCGGTGGCGCCGACCGCCCGGGTGGTTCCCGCGAACGCCTCGTGCTGGCGGTGAAGGCCGGCGCGTTCCACGAACTGCTGCACAAGCTCCTCGACGCCTACGCGACCGAGCCCGACGCCGTCGAGATCGAGGTGCTGCCGAGCGGCACCTGCGAGCAGGGGGAGATGCTGCGCGACGGCCGCGCCGACGTGGCGCTCCTGCACAGGCCGTTCAACTCCCTCGCCGGGTTCGACAGCGAGGAACTCATGACCGAAGGGCAGGTCGCCATCCTGCCGGCCGGCCACCCTTTCGCCGCGCGCAGGACACTGTCACTCGCCGACGTCAGCGACATCCCCGGTCTTCCGCTCGCCCGCTGGGCCCACGACGGCACCTACCCACCCGGTCCGGGCCCCGAGATCCACGATCAGACGCAACTGGCCCAACTGATCGCCCTCGGCCGCACCGTGGCCGTCTTCCCCGACTCCGCCCGCGCCTGGCTGTGGGCCGAACACGCCGCGGTTCCCTTGACCGACGCGCCCCCCGTCGTCACGCACATCGCCTGGCCCGCGCACAGCCGCTCCCTCGCCCTCGCGGCACTGGTCCGCACCGCCACACAACTGTGACCGGCGTGTGCGGCTGACGTGTGACCGTGAAGCGGTGACGGCCCGGTCCCAGGCCGGAGACGGTGACACGGTCGCCGTCCCTGGTCACCCGGCCAGCTGGCTGTGGCGCACTGTCTGGGCTGGGAGTGATGGGGGTTGACGTTTCGTCGTCCCTGCGCGCGGGTCAGTGGGCCCGCTGGCGGTCCTCGCCCGGCGGGCAGCCCAGCCGACCCCGGGTGGCCACCAGCAGCACACCGGCGACCACGGTCGACGCGAGGAGGAACGCGTGGATCGAGCCCTGCTGGTCCAGGGTGGGGAACATGTCCGTCCAGGCGACGGAGAAGAAGTTGTTGACGCCGGTGTGCGCCAGCATGGCCAGTGGCAGGCTCTCGCCGGTGCGGTTGAAGATCCAGGTGAGCACGAAGCTGAACACGACCGTCGTGGCGCAGAACTCCAGCGGCAGCGTCGGTGGCACGTCCGGCCAGCCGCCCCACTCGGTCAGGAACAGCGGCAGGTGCCAGACACCCCACAGCGGCCCGACCACGAGGCTCGCGCCCACCGGACCGAACCGGCGCTGGAGGCGGGGCATGGCGAAGTCCCGCCAGCCGGGCTCCTCGGCCAGGCCCGTGGTGACCATCTGCAGGACCAGACCGGGCACCAGCGCGGCCACCACGAGGGGGGAGGGCCACACCGGGTCCCGGTCGGCGAGCGCGGCCGACGCGATGGTCAGCAGCACCGGCACGGCGACGATGGTCCCCGCGTACCAGCGCCAGCTCACCCGCCACTTGAGGAACCGGCGCCCCCAGGCCCGCAGCCCGGCGCGGCCGTCGGCGAGCGCGGTGACGAGGAACGCCCCGCCGATCGGACCGAGGTAGGCGCCGGGCAGGACGCCCAGAAGCTGCGAGGTGCCGAGCGCGGCCGGGAAGGCGAAGTGCCACACCCCGAGCCCGTTCTCCGACAGGACGTACGGTGTCCACGCTGCCCAGCTCAACACCATGGCCAGGGAGAAGAACCAGGTCAGCGGCCGGCGGCGGACACTGCCGCGCAGACCGCCGGGATCGTCCGCCGGCTGCCGGGCGATGCCGCTGACGGGGGTGTGGAGGGTCACGGGGACATCCCTTCGCGAGGGGGCTGATGCGATGCGTCCAGCACACCAGCCGAGACCGCGCGGATCATTGCCGTGCGCACCCCGAGCGGTGGTGCAGCAGGCTGTACCACCCGACTCCCGTACCCTGCCGTCAGGTTCGGCGGCGGGAGTCCTCCAGGTAGTGCAGGACCGCAGCCACCCGCCGGTCCACCCGGTCGGTGGGCGACAGGTCGAGCTTGGCGAAGATGGACCGGATGTGTTTGTGCACCGCCCCGTCGGTGACGACGAGCCGCTCGGCGATCGCGGTGTTGCCGAGCCCCTCCGCCATCAGCGCGAGCACGTCGCGTTCGCGGGGGCTGAGTCGTTCGAGGCGGGTGTCCTGGCGGGAACGGGTGAAGAGCTGCGCGACCACCTCGGGATCGAGGGCGGTGCCGCCCGCCGCGACCCGGTACAACGCGGCGAGGAACTCCTCGACCCGGCCTACCCGTTCCTTCAGCAGATACCCGAGGCCGGTGACACCGCCGGTGAGCAGCTCGGTGGCGAAGGACTGCTCGACGTACGCCGACAGCACCAGCACCGCGAGCCCGGGCTGCCGCCGCCGGGCCTCCACCGCGGCGCGCACCCCTTCGTCGGTGTGGCTGGGCGGCATCCGTACGTCGAGGATGGCGACGTCGGGCTTGTGCTCGTCGATGGCGTCCAGGACGCCCTCGGGGGTACCGGCCGTGGCGACCACGTCGAGGGACTCGGCCCGCAGCAGCAGGGCGACTCCCTCCCTCAGCAACGGGTCGTCCTCGGCTATCACGATCCGCATGGAAGATCCACCTCAAGGACTGTCGGGCCGCCCGGCGGGCCGGCCACCGTGAGGGTACCGTCATGCGCCGCGACACGGCGGCGGATGCCCACCAGACCGGACCCGCCGTCCTCGTCGACGCCGCCCCTGCCGTCGTCCTCGATGCGCAGCCGCAGCCGGCCGCCCCCGCCACGTGCCGTGACGACGGCCCGCGAAGCCCCGCTGTGCTTGGCGATGTTGGTCAGTGCCTCGGCGACGACGAAGTAGGCGGTCGCCTCGACGGACGCGGCGCACCGCTCGGGCACCTCGACGTCGACACGGCACGGCACCGCGCAGCCCGCCGCCAGCCCGGACAGCGCGCCCGCCAGACCGTGGTCGGCGAGCACCGGCGGCAGGATGCTGCGGGAGACGGCACGCAGCTCCGCGAGCGCCTGCTCGGCGGCCTGCTGGGCGCGTTCCAGCAGGTCCCCCGCGCCGTCCGGGTCGCGGGCCACCCGGCGCCGGGCGGCGCCGATCAGCACGGCGACGGTGACGATGCGGTTCTGCGCACCGTCGTGCAACGACCGTTCGATGCGCCGCAGTTCCGTGGCGTGGGCGTCCAGCGCGGCGGCCCGGGTCGCGGTCAGCTCGGCGATCCGCAGCGACAGGTCCGTCCCCGGACCGGCCGTGAGGAGCCGCCGCCCGGGGGACGACTGGAGCCGTGCCATGGCGGGGAACAGGCCCAGGACGACGGCGATCCAGCCGAGGCCGAGCAGGGCCACGGCGGCGGCCTCCGGCCAGGTGTGGGCCACGCCGAACCCCAGCGACGTACTGGTGGCGTCCGCCGGCACCACCGGCCACACCAGGGGGAACACCGAGTCCCGGAACGCGGACAGCGGCAGGTACCAGCCGAGCATGCCCAGCAGCAGGCCGAGGGTGGCGTGCCGGAGCAGCCAGCGCAGCTCACGTCGGGTGGTGGGGTCGGCGAGGGCCGGCCGCAGCCGGACCGGCGGCGGTTGCGGGGCGACGACCTCCGTCCCGTGCCGGGCGAGCCGCCGGCGTTCCCTGGCGGCCAGGGCGTGCAGGGCACGCGGCACCGGCAGGGCCAGCAGCAGGCCCACGCCGAGCGGCGCCGTGACCACGGACAACGCCGTCCACAGCAACAGGACGAACGCCGGTCCGGCCGTGCCGAGGCCGCCGACGAGCTGCGCGACGGCCCCGCACGCGTTCCGCACGGTCCGTGCGGCGGTGTCCTTGAAGCCGGCCGTCCCGGGGCTCGTGCCGGGTTCCGCGGTGGCCTTCGTGGTCGGGGTCGTCATCCGCCCTCCTCCGTCGCGCCCCGACCTTAGGACGACGCGCCGGTCCGACGGCAGCCAGGGGCCGGGAAAGGCGAGGTACAGCCTGCTGTACCGCCGACCGGGCGGACTGCGGGATCGGCCGGCGGGGGCGGCGGTGCGTAGCGTCGGGGACACCTCACGACGGCCGGCGGTGCCGGACGACCACCGCCACCACCGCCACCACCGCCACCACCGCCACCACCGCCACCACCGCCACCACCGCCACCGGCGCCACCCCGTGACCCTCACCGCCGCCGATGTCCCGCAGCCACCCCGCCACGACACCGCAGAAGGGCAGCCACCATGCCGCACACCGACCCCTACCGTCTGAACGACGCCCCCGCGGGCGACGCCCAGGACGGCGTCAGCCGCTCCGCGGTCACCCGGACGCTGCTGTGGGCCGTGGTGGTGCTCGGCGCCGTCGTCAACACGGTCGTCTCGTACAGAGACACGCCCGTCGCCGCCAACCTGGCCTGCGGCGCCGTCACCCTCGCCGCCGCGACCGCACTCGTCGTGCGTGCCCTGCGCGGTCGGCGATGAGCACCGTCGTGCCGCCGGACACAGCGCGCAAGGCCCCCGCCATCGCCCTCACCGGTGTCGCCAAGACGTACCCGGGCGGCGTCCGCGCCCTGGACGATGTGTCGCTGACCGTCGCGCACGGCACGTTCCTTGCCGTGATGGGCCCCTCCGGCTCCGGCAAGAGCACCCTGATGCACTGCGCGGCCGGTCTCGACTCGCCCACGTCGGGCACCGTCCGCATCGACGGGCACGAGATCTCCGGGCTGAGCGAGGCCCGCCGTACCGAACTGCGCCGCGAACGCGTCGGGTTCGTTTTCCAGGCGTACAACCTGATCCCTTCACTCAGCGTCGAGGACAACATCACCCTGCCGCTGCGGCTGGCGGGCCGCAGGCCCGACCGGGAGTGGCTGCACAGCCTCGTCGGACGGGTCGGGCTCGCCGACCGGCTCCGCCACCGCCCCGCGGAGCTGTCGGGCGGCCAGCAACAACGCGCCGCGGTGGTCCGGGCGTTGGTGACCCGGCCAGCGGTCGTCTTCGCACTCCATGCTCTTGACGGACTCATGGGCGTCGATGACGCACAGCCCGTACTCGATGCCCTGCTTCACCTGGTCGTCCAGCCGCCCAACATGCACCAGTTCGCCGTTCTCGCGGCGCACCCGGTCCCCGGTGCGGTAGTAGCACCGCGGATCGGCGTGATCGCCCTCGGCGGCGCTGTCCTGTTCCGGGTGGCGGACGAAGGCGTGCCGGCCGTGCTCGGGGCGGGCGTAGCCGTCGAAGCGCTGCGGCCCCCGCACGCACAGCTCGCCCTCGGCCGCCTCCGTTCCGTCACCGTCCAGGACGACCGCCTCCAGGAGGGGGTGCGGGCGGCCGATCGGGACGGTGCCGTTGGAGGTGTCCGGCCAGGCGTGGCGGTCGGAGGGCAGCCGGTAGCCGGTGCAGGTGATGGTCAATTCCGTCGGTCCGTAGAGGTTGTCGACGGCACTGTTCGGTGCCGCCGCCGACCAGGCGGCTGCCTGGTCCAGGGTGAGCTGTTCGCCGGCGAAGACGCTGTGCCGCAGGCCGGGCATGCCGCCCGCGGGCAGCGCCCGCAGCCTGCGGGCCAGCGATATCACCGACGGGACGGAGAACCAGTGCGTCAGGCGGCGCGAGGTGACGAACTCCACGGGCCGCAGTACCTCGTCCGCCTCGGGTACCACCAGCGTCGCTCCCGTCGTCCAGGCGACGAACAGGTCGAAGACCGAGGGGTCAAAGGTCAGTTCGAAGGTCTGTGAGAGCCGGGCGCCCGGTCCCACTTCATGGTGCTCGGCGCGGTCGGCGAGGTAGGCGCGGAGGTTGCGGTGGCGGATGGGCACGCCTTTGGGCTCGCCGGTGGAGCCGGAGGTGAAGAGCGTGTAGGCGATGTCGTGCGGTGTCGCGGGGCAGGGCTCCGTCCAGGAGCCGGCGGGCAGGGTGGACGGCCAGTCGCCGCGGTCCGTGGCCACCAGCGGGAGAAGCCCGGCTTCGCAGGCGGCGGCCACCTGCGGGGCCTGCGGCGCGCCGGTCTCGTCGCACACCACTGTCCGCACCCCGGCGGCCCGTGCCACGGCCGTGTTCCGCGCCGGGGGGAAGGCGGGATTGAGCGGTACGACGGTCGCGCCCAGCCGGAGCGCCGCGAGGTAGCCCGCGTATCCGGCCAGACCGCGCGTGACGAGCAGCCCGACGCAGGCCGGCGGCCGGCCGTCGCCGCGGCGCACCAGTGCGGCGGCCACCCGCCCGGCCAGGGCGTCCAGTTCCTCGTAGCTCACGGCCCGGTTCGCGGCCTCCACGGCCGTCTCACCCGGGCGGCGCAGGGCGGTGTCGTGGAACCACGTGTACAAGGTGCCGTTCTCGGTGAGGGTCCGGGTCACGAGGGGTCTCCCTTCGGGTTGGCCGGTGGATGCGCGGTGACCGGCCCGGTCCGCGTCAGGCCCGGGCGGCCGCGAAGGCGTCCCGCAGCGCGCGTTGCGGTGCGCGGGTCAGGGCCGCCACGATCTCCTGGTACTCCGCCGCCAGGTCCCCGACCGCGGCGGGGTCGTAGAGGTCCCGGTTGTAGATCAGCACCCCACCGCGGCGGGCGTCGTCGACGACCACGATCGGGACGCCGCGCCGCGCCCACACCGGCAGCCGGTCTCCCGCCTCGGCCAGGTCGGCCACCGGGGGCCCGTCGAGGGCTTCCTCGCCGCCCGGCGACACCTGCCGGACGCGCAGTCCGGGCGCCTGGATGTCGGGCGCGGCGGGCGCGGCCGACTGGAACCAGTAGTCGAACACCTCGATGAACGACCAGGGCCGCATCCGGTCGAAGTCCGGGCACACCGCACGGGCCAGACGGTTGAAGGACGGCACATGGGCGACGGCCTCGGTCATCGTCGCGTGCAGCGACCGCACCACGTCCAGGAAGGAGTCGGCGGGGCCGACGCGCAGCGCCGGATAGACGTTGTTGGTGAACTGGCCGATGACCCGTCGGGCCGGCGGGGTCGTACGGCCCAGCGTCGTGGTTCCCGCGACCAGCCGGTCCCGGCCCAGCCGGCGGCACAGCAGCACGTGATAGGCGGCCAGCAGCACCAGGAACGACGTGCTGCGAGCCCGCCACGCCACGTCCCGTACCGCGGCGGCGACCTCGTCGCCGAAGGCGAACGGATGGGCCACCTCGGCCGTCAGGTCCCGGCCGCGGGGCGTGGCCAGGGGCGGAAACACCGGCTCGGTGGGCAGGGGCAGCAGCTGCCGCCGCCAGTACGCGTCGCGAGCGGGGTCCTCGGCCAGGAGCGCGCGCTGCCAGGCGATGACGTCCCCGAACGTCACGTCGAGGTCCCCCGGCGGGGAGCCGTGGCCGAGCCGTGTCCCGTAGGCCTGCATCAGGTCCTCCACGAACACCTGGCAGGACCAGCCGTCGGAGATGATGTGGAAGAACGAGGACATCAGCAGGTGGTCACCGGGCCCGACGCGTACCAGGCGCACCCGCCACAATGGCCCCGCCAGCAGGTCGAAGGCGGGGAAGCGCTCGCCGTGCACCAGCGCGTCGATCCGCCGCTGCCGCTCGGCGGCCGGCAGCGCGGACAGGTCCAGGTAGGTGAAGGGGACGTCCGGCTCCGCCCGGGTGCGCAGCAGCGGCTCGTCCCCCAGGCGGTCGAAGACCATGCGCAGCGCGTGGTGGCGCCGCTTGACGTCGTGCAGCGCCTGCTCGAAGGCCGGCAGGACCACGGTGCCCTCGATACGGCGGAAGTCCACGACCGGCAGCCGCGCCGCCCCGGGATCGTCCGGGGCCAGCGCCCGCATGAACTCCCACAGCGTCTCCTGGGCCGGGGCCAGGGGCAGGCGGTCGCCGGAGGCGTCCGGCGGCGTGCAGCGCGTTTCTCCCGTCATCGGGTCAGCTCCTGTCGTCGGCGCGGCGGTAGGCGCTGTCGTCCGGCATCTCGAATCCGGCGAACAGCAGGTCCGGGCGGCGGTGTTCGACCGCGCCGACCACGGCCCCCAGGTCGAAGAAGCACTCCAGCAGCGCGCAGGCCACCGAGTCGGCCAGGGCGCGGGCGGACCGTTCGCCGTGCAGCAGGGGTATGGTCCGGGCGCCCAGCAGGACACCCGCGACCGCCGGTACGGCCAGCGCCCGGCGCCCTCGGGTGCTGCGCGGACCGCTGAGCGAGGCGAGGCCGGTCAGGGCGAGGACGCTGACGGGGTTCAGCCGGAACCGTCGTCGCTGCCGGTGCACGAGGCACAGCCACTGCTCCGAGCGCCCGTAGTTCATCAGCCGTCGGCACACCGCCCGTACGGAGTCGGTGCTGGTGGCGTCGTGCGTGACGACGGCCTCCGGGTCGCAGGCGGTGATGTGGCCGCGCCCGGTCAACCGGAGCCCGAAGTCGATGTCCTCGCCGCCCAGTGGGTGGGGGGAGTCCTCCGGGAAACCGCCGACCGCCTCGAACGCGTCCCGCCTGACCGCCAGGTTGGAGGTGCCCGCGCAGGTCATCCGCTCGTGGTGCAGCGGGTCCTCGTGATGGCCGTTGAGCAGCCAGGACCGGTTCATGATCCGCGAGATGGCGGTCTGCCCCTCCTGAGCCAGCAGTGCCGGTCCGGCGACAGCGGCCACCTCGGACGGGGCTCCGCGCAGTGCCTGGACGTGCTGGCTCAGCAGTTCGGGAGCGGCACGGCAGTCGGAGTCGACGAAGCAGAGCAGGTCGTGCCGGGCCAGACGGGCGCCGAGATTGCGCTTGGCGCCGACATGGGCCGGACCGCCGACGTAGCGCGCGCCGTGACGGCGGCAGCTCTCCTGGTGCTCCGCTGCCTCGGGCGAGTTGCTGTCGTCCACGACGACGACCTCGGCCGGTTCGGGGCACCGCACGGCGGACTTCTCCAGGCTCTCCAGGAGCCTGCGGGTCAGTTCCACCCGGCCCTTGACCGGTACCACGACGGTGATGCCGGGCCGGATGCGGTCGGAAACCGCCTGGACGGGCATATCAGTTCACCTTCATCCCGGCGCCGTGCCGAAGGCGGTCGGCGTGGCGTCCTGAGTCGGCCATGACCTTGGCGACCGCTTCGGCGATGTCGTCCATGTCCGTTCCGGGACCGAGGAAGGCGCTGTGGTGCAGCACCACGGCGTGCCGGGCCAGGTACTCCGCACCCGGATAGCTGCGGTCCCGGTGGAGGGCGACGAAGCGCTCCGCCAGCGGGGCGATGGTCGGCTTCGTCCACGGCCGCAGCAGGGCACTGCGCGACAGGGGTGCGCGCGGTGTGTAGACATGGGTGCGCAGCTCCGCGCTGAGCGCGCGTGCCGCCCAGGTGTTGTCCCGGCCCTCGGGCAGCGGGTCGAGGACGATCGGCACCTCGTACAGGGACAGCCGGTCCTGCTCCGGCCGGCGGCGGAGCAGGCGCACGCCGGGGATCTGGGACAGCAGCTCGGCCAGGCGCGTGTAGTTGGCGGTACGCACGGCGTTCTGCCGCTCCAGAGCGTCGAGCTGGGCGCACAGCAGCGCGGCGGAGAACTCGCTCATGCAGAAGTTGGAGCCCATCGTGGAGGGGTCCTCCACCAGTTCCAGCGCCCCGGGCCGCCGGTCGGTGCCGTAGCGGCGGGAGTCGGCGCGCAGTTCCTGCAGCACGGGCGCCAGGTCGTCGTCGTCGGTCACCACGGCCCCGCCCTCCCCGGAGGTGAGGACCTTGCCGTGCTGCATGCTGAAGCACCCCAGGCGTCCCAGGGTGCCCGCCGAGCGTCCCTGCCACCGCGCGCCGTGCGCCTGGGCCGCGTCCTCGACGACGCTCATGCCGCGGGCCGCGGCGACCCGCGACAGGGCCGGGACATCGGCCATCGAGCAGGCCCAGTGGACGGCGATCACCGCCTGGGCGCCCACGTTCAGGTCGAGCGTGTCCGGGGTGATGCAGCCGGTCCACGGGTCGACGTCGACCAGCACGGGGACGAGCCCGGCTCGCAGTACGGCCGTGGCGCTCGCCGTCCAGGTCAGTGCCGGCACGAGCACCAGAGCACCGCTGCGCAGTCCGAGGGACTCCAGGGCGATCACCAGGGCGCTGGAGCCGTGGTCGGTGGGGACGCAGTGCCGCGCCCCGGTGTACTGGGCGAACCGTGCCGCGAACCGGCGTTCTGCCAACTCGCCCCGGTAGGGGCTGCTGATGGCCCACCGGCCGCTGGCCAGCACGGAGAGCAGTGCCGCGTCCGCGCCGCGCGCCGGCTGTGGCCACACCGGCCAGCCGGCGTCCGGTCGGCGCACCGGCAGCCCGCCGTCGATGGCGAGGCGGGGAGTTCGAAGCTGCACCGGGGCCATGGGCCCCTCCTTCCGTCGGGCGTGCTCACAAGACGTGCGCGGTCGCTGGGCCAGGGCCGGCCGTCACCGCGCAGGCCCAACCGGTACGGTCGCTGGCTGCGATACACGCCGGGTACGCACTCCATACATCTGCGCCCGGCCGGTGACCGACGACCGCCGAACGGGGTTTATCCGCACACGGCGCAGGCCAGGCGAGGAGTCATGGAGACGACGCAACGGGTGCTGGTCACCAACGACGACGGGATCTTCGCCATCGGTCTGCGACGGCTGGCGCGTGCGATGGCGGACTGCGGCCACGACGTGGTCGTCGCCGCTCCGGCCACCGAGATGAGCGGCAGCAGCGCCAGTCTGGGCGCGGTGCTCCACGAGGGCCGGGTCGCCGTCGAGCGGCGCGAACTGGAGGGCCTGGCCGGCATCCCCGCCCACGGCGTGGCCGCCACCCCGGCGTGTGTGGTCGTCCTGGCCGCCTCGGGTGCCTTCGGCCCGCCCCCGGGCATCGTGCTCTCCGGTGTCAACTTGGGCACCAACGCGGGCCACGCGATCCTGCACTCGGGCACCGTCGGGGCCGCGGTGACGGCCGCGGACAACGGGCTGCGGGCCATCGCGGTGTCCCTGGACGCCCTGTCCGCGGTGGAGGCCACGGCCGGCCGCGACACCCAGGAGACGGACGCGGCCTGGGAGGAGAGCCGGCACTGGGAGACGGCGACCGGCTTCGTGCGGCGGCTGATGACCGTACTGCCCGCACTGCCGGCACGGACCGTCCTCAACCTCAATGTCCCCGACAAGCCGGCCGAGGAGGTACGGGAGCTGACACGTGCCTCGCTGGCGCCGTTCGGCACGACCCAGATGGTCGCCACCGACGAGGAGGGGGGATTCGTACGGCTGACCGCCGAGGAGAACGGGGCTCAGCCGACGCCCGGGACCGACCTGGCCCTGCTGGGGGCGGGGCACGCCACGGTCACCCCGGTCCGGCCGGTCGGCGAGATGGCGGGAATCGAGCTGCCGCTGTGAGCCGGGGGGGGCCTGCGGGAGGCCGGCACGGCCAGGCTCCGGCCCGGGCGGGTCGTCGTGCACCGCAATGTCCGCCGAGGCCGCATCGGCTGGATCCGCCCCGCGCGTGTCGTCGCCCACGACGAACGGGGCCTGCTGCTGTGGATCGCTCCGGGCACGACGGTCGCCTACGAGGTGGCCGCCGACGGGCGCGGGATGCGCTCCATGCCGTTCGAAGAGTGGTCCACCTGCTCGCACCGTCTGGCGGAGGGCACCTGGACCGGGGGAGGGACGCTGATGCTCCTGCCGGAGGGCGCCGCTCACTCGGTGTGGTGGCAGTACGGCGAGGACGGCCGCTTCATCGAGTGGTACGTCAACCTGGAGGAGCCGGCGGTGCGTTGGAAGCAGGACGGTCTGGCCGGTCTGGACATCGTGGACCAGGATCTCGACCTGGTGGTTCGCCCGGACCGCACCTGGGAGTGGAAGGACGAGGAGGAGCTGGTCGAGCGGCTGGCGCACCCCGGGCACTACTGGGTGACCGACGAGGCGGCGGTCCGTGCCGAGGGGGAGCGTGTGCTCTCGCTGGTGCAGGAGGGGCGCTTCCCCTTCGACGGGAGCTGGTGCGACTTCCGGCCCGACCCCGCCTGGCCGGTACCCACCGGGCTGCCGCCGGGCTGCCGGCGGCCGCCCGTATGACGGTGGCGGGCCCGGCGGACGTGTCGCGTCCGCCGGGCCCGTGCGTCCACCGTGCGTGCCCTCAGGCAGCGGTCAGTGTCTGGTCGCTCAACTGCTCCTCCACCACCCGGACCGCCGCGTCGGTGAACGCGTCGAGCGCCGGGTTCGCCGCGACGCCGCGCCTCCTCGCCAGCTGGGTGTAGGTCTCGAACGGCGGGGTCCAATCGATCCGGCACAGCTCGCCGGCGGCGAGTTCCTCCGCGACGGCGATCCGTGGCATCAGCGCCATGCCGACGCCGTTGGCGACGCCCCGTTTGGCGGCGTCGACCGAGTTGAGGGTGAACACACGTGGCTGCCCGGCGCCGAGGGCGTCCAGGACGTGCTGGAAGCGCAGGTGGTAGCCGGCGCTGCTGTCCGAGCAGACGAGGGTGGCACCGAGCAGGTCCGTGTGGCTCACGCCCTTGCGGCCGGACAGGGGGTGACCGGGGCCGGCGACGAGGACCAGCGGTTCGGGGCACAGGACCTTCGTCTCCAGGTCCGCGTGGCCCTCCTGGACGCAGTCCACGAAGATGGCGCAGTCGAGCCGCCCGCCGCGGACAGAGGAGATCGCGTCCCCTTCCGCCGGTGACCGCATGGAGATCTCCACCGACGGATAGCGCAGGTACACGTACTCGATCAAGGGCAGGAGCCGGTGGTTGGTCAGGCTCTCGATGGTGCCGACCTCCACCCGTCCTCGCAGCCGGCCCGGTGAGCTGAGTGCCAGGTGGGCGTGGGCGTTGAGGGAGACGATCTGGCGGGCGTAGGGGACCAGTTCGCCGCCGGCCGGAGTCGGAGCGGCACCTTGGGGGAGCCGCTCCAGCAGGGTGACTCCCAGGGCCTGCTCCAGGGCCTTGATGCGATTGGTGACGGTCGGCTGGGACAGGCGCAGTCTCGCCGCTGCCCGGGTGAAGCTGCCTGCGTCGACGACGGTGATGAACGCCTCCAGCTGCGGAGTCTCCATGAGTTCGCCCTTCCGCCGCCACGGTGGCAACGCGCGGCACCGAACACGGGGCGCCCGGATCGGCGCCCTCTCCCGGCCACCAGCCTCACCCGGGCGGATACATCCCCCGTACGCCGGCCATACACGGGCCCGGGGGAGGGGCGCCTCCTAGGCCAGGGCCCGCCCGCGGGACAAGGAGCGCAGGTGCTCGCTCAGCCCGCGGACCGTCAGCGGCCGAAGTTCCAGTGTGTCGGGGCCCAGCTCCGCGTTCAGCGTTTCCTCGACGCCGAGCAGCAGTGAGACGGCCTTGAGGGAGTCCAGGCCGTACTCCACCAGGTCCGCGTCCGCGTCGACGTCCTCGGTCCCGAGCCCGTTGCCGAGCACCTGGGCCAGTACGGTCCTCACCGTGCGCTCGACGTCGTCCACCGCCGTTCGCCTCCTTCCAGCCGGTTGGTCCCCGCCGTGACCGTGGCCAGGGCCGACACCACCGCTTCCTGGTCAACAGCCACCAGCGGATACCCGTGCGAGCCGGTCAGGGCGGAGCCGAGGGACTCCAGCAGCACCATCGCCGCCTCGTCCGGGCCGCAGGGCACGTATCCCCGCTTGTTGTCGGTGCTCAGTTTCGCGCGCAGTTCCGCGGGGTCGACGAAGGCGAGCCGCCGGCCGGGGTCCGGCAGTCCGAGCCAGTCGACGATCCGGTAGTGGCGTTCGAGGTCCTCGTGGGAGAGCACGCCCAGGTTCCGGCTCACCTCGGCCGCGACCAGCATGCCCCAGGCCACGGCCTCGCCGTGCTTCATCGCACCGTTCGACATGAACTCCAGCGCGTGTCCCGTGGTGTGGCCGTACTCGAAGACCAGGGCCTCCTTGCGTTCGCGCGGGTCCCTGCCGAGGAACGGGATCTTCGAGTCCAGCCCGATGCCGAACAGCTGCTGCAGCGCGGTGGTCCGGTCCTTCGGCAGCACCTGTAACGCGTCGTGCAGGGTCTCTTCCATGTGGGGCGTGATCGCGAGGACGTTCTTGGCCATCTCGGCGAGACCGGTGAGCAGTTCCGAGTGCGGGACCGTCGCCAGCCAGCGCAGGTCACAGGCGATCAGCGAGGGGGTGTAGTAGGTGCCGCAGAGGTTCTTGCCGCCGCGCAGGTTGACCGCCTGCTTGACGGAGACCACCGAGTCGAAGGCGGCCACCGGCGTGGTGGGCAGGTGCACCAGGCGGGTGCCGCGGAACAGAAGCGCCGCGGTGAGACCGGCGACGTTCCCGACCAGCCCCCCGCCCATGCCGACCACGAGGGAACTGCGGTTGACCCGGCGTGCGACGGCGTGCTCGGCGATGTCCTGCACGAGGGCCATCGTCTTGTTCGGCTCCGTCGCCTCGATCTCGTACGTTTCCGTCCTCAAATGGCTCGACAACCGCCTGATGACGGGCAGGGCGTGAGGTGTGACCCTGCGGTCCACCACGAAGAGCACGGACTCCGCCGCCCCCGCCGTCCGGGCCAGCGCGTCGGCCAGATCCTGGGCGCAGTCGGTGCCGTACAGGTAGGGAATGTCGTGACCGTCCAGTGGTACGCGTCGTTCGAGCAAGATCTACACCTCTTCGGGTTCGGCCGGCCCGCGGTCGGTGCCGGGCGGTCGGCTCGTTCGTCGGGTGGCGGGCGACTCGCCGACCACCTCGGTCGTCGACGGGCGGGTGACGCGGCGGCACGGGCCGCGCGGACTAACCGGACACCGTCTGCCTGCTGTCTCCGCGGGAGCGGCCGTGAAGGTAGAGCTGCCCGCCCTCCCCGAGGCAGGCCAGGTCGCCGGTGCGCAGCACGGTCTGACCGGAGCGGCGGTTCACCGGGTCCGGGACGAGGGCCTCGCTGGTCGCCCCGGGATCGCCCCAGTAGGCCGTGAACAGCATCGGGCTGCGCAGGTACAGCTCCCCGACGACACCGCAGTCGTCGATGGGCTGTTCGTTCTCGTCCACGACCATCATCTCCACCCCGGGGCGCACGGTTCCCACCGGCAGCCTCCGCACGTTCTCGGGCAGCGGCCGGGGAACGTCGGTCAGGCCGCAGACCGGTGACTCGGCGTGGCCGTAGCAGTGGATGACGCGGGCCCGGGTGACCATCGTCCGCAGTCGGTGCAGCCCGGGCAGGGGGAACTCCTGGTCGCGCAGCAGTACGGTGCGCAGCCGGTCGAGACGGGCCGGCCGCCGTACCTGGCACAGCACCCGCTGCCAGACCGACGCCGGCCCGCTCGCGACGGTGGCACCGCTGGTCTCCAGGTGGCGCAGAAGGCTGCCGGGCCAGTGCAGGAGGGCGGGCGGTACCGGCACGATCGCCGCGCCGCCGCCCAGCGCCAGGCAGATGTCCGTGAAGCAGTCGGCGGACCCGAACCGCGCGGTGGTGAAGACCCGGTCGCCGCCGGCCACGAGGCCGCACGCCGTCAGGCTGTCCTGGAGCGCGGCGAGACTGCGGTGACTCATCACCACGCCCGCGGCGCGGCCCAGAGCGCCGGAGGTGAAGACGACGGAGGCCGGGTCGCTCTCCAGGCTGCTGCGCCGGCCGGTCCATCCCGGCGAACGGCGGGGCGGCCGCTCGACGATGACGCCGGCGGGGCCGAACCGTCCCGTGCCGGCCGGCGGCGCGATGGTCCGCAGCGCCACACCACCGGCCCGCAGGTACAGGTCGGGCTGGACGGCGTCGACCATCCCCGCGAACCGGTGCGGGCCGGTGCCCGGGGTCACCGGGACGCAGAGCAGCCCCAGTCTGGAGCAGGCCAGGAACAGGGCGACGGCCGGTGCCGAGGTCTCCGACTCCACCATCACCCGGTCACCGGGGCCGAGTTCGGCCGCCGTGAGCGCCGCCGCGGTGTCGTCGACCCGCTGCTGCAACTGCCCGTAGGTGACCAGGCGTACGGCCCCCTCCCCGGCGTACTCGACGACGGCCGGGGCGTCGGGCGAGGTGCGCCCGGTGGCAGCCAGGCAGTCGTACATGCGCGCCGCCTTCGCAGGGATCCGGACCGTGCCGGACGGCTTCGCGTTCATCGGGAGCTCCGCGCGGCGAGGGGTGCCGTCGTGGCCATGGGCTGCTGTGGCCGGTCCAGGTCCGACACGGCCTGGATGACGTCGTCGAAGGCCCGGACCACCAGCTCCGGCCTGGGCCGGCCCCGGGCCGCCGACATGGCGGCGAAGAGCAGGGTCTGCGGGAGCTTCGACCAGCGCCTGACGGCCGGATCCGCGGCGGGCTCGGGCAGCAGACCCTGGCCGGCCAGTACGGTGATGCGGTGGCACTGGTGCCGGGCCGCGGCCCACAGGTCGTCGGCGTGGTCCACCAGGGTCGGCAGGTCCGCCGCCACCCGGCCGGCCAGGAAGTCCAGCACCGCCCGCGGCTCCTGTAACCAGTGACCGGGCAGGGGTTGGGGCGCGGTGTGCGGTTGCCGCACGAGCCAGCGGTACTCGTCGGCGGGCGGTACCGGCACCGGTTCACCCAGCGCGAGGCCGTCCCTGACGGCCGCGGGACCGCGGCCGCCGACCGGTGTCAGCACGGCCCGCAGTTCGCCGTCGGTCAACTCACCCGCGTACGGGCGGTGTTCGCCCTCCGGAAGCAGTGCCGCGAAATGGTCCGTCACGGCCCAGCGGCCGTCCGGCCGCGTCTTCAGCAGAATCCAGTGCGGCACGCCCGCCGCGCCGAACTGCGAGGACCAGGGCACGTGGCGGGTGTTTCCGCTCGCCAGCACTCTGCCGGCGGCGGATGCCTCCCGCCGTAACCCCTCGCGGGCCGTGGCCCAGTCGGCGGCGCTCCGGTAACCGAGTTCCCAGCCGGCTCCGGTGCGGTCGATCCGGCGGTGGTGGCTGAACGCGAGGCCGCCGCCGGGCACATCGGTGCGCACGGCCAGTCGGACGGCATGCGCGAGGCGGTGCGCGGCGCCGGGTTCGTCCCTGTCGAGATAGGCGACGAGATTGGTGGTGTAGCAGCTGAGTTCGGAAATTCGGCCGCCTTCGTGCAGGGGCATTCCGGACTCCTTCCGGTTGCGATCGTGGCGTCGGGAGCGGCACGGATCTCGGTGCCTTTCCATCGTATTTCCGCGCCGAATGCCTGAGTCAAGGGAAGGTGCACCGGACCCCATAGCGGTGCTTTATAGGGGAATAGAGCGGGCCGTGCGCATCGGAATTGATGAATGTTAGCTTCGGTGCCGGAAGCTCGGGTCGCCGAGAACTCTGCAGGAAATGATCGACCGGGAGGGCGGTGGCTCCATGCCTCAGGACACGAAGACCGGCTCACCGGCCGATGTCGTCGGCGTCCTCGACACCTCGGCCATGGACTGCGTGCAGGCGAACATGGCCCTCGTGGCCGACCACCTGCTCGGCCCGGGCAGCCACGCCGGACTCGGCGCCCCCGTGCGGTTCATGCCCCGCGACCGTCCCGGGGACCTGCCCACCGTCGAGCCGACCGTCACCGAACACGCCCGGGTCCTGCGCGACTTCGTGGGCGTGGACATCGCCGAGCCGGCGGACGGCCTGTGCGCCGCGACGGCCCTGGAAGCGCTGCATCGCGGCTCACGACTGCTGTTCGTGGTCGCTGACGCGCACAGCCTGCCCTGGTGCCCCTACTTCGTCCGGCAGCACATGTCGCACACGTTCGTGCTGACCCCCCATGAACGGCTCCAGGACATGGTGCGCGTGTGGGACGCCTATGACAACGAGACGCCCTTCGGCCGCGCACGCCCCGGAGGATGGACGATGACCCCGAACGAGGTCTCGCGCATCCTCGACGGCGCCCGGCCCGTGCGGGCCGGCACCGTCACGGTCCTGCCCCGCCACGTCGCTCCCGACCCGGGGGATGTGCTTCGGCGCAATGCGGAGGCGCTGACCGGGACCGGGACGAGGGCCGTCGAGGAGTACGTCTCCGCCTACCGTGACCACCCCGACCGCCGCCGGGCTGCGGAGGCCCTGCTGCTGGAGACCTGGCTGCTGGCCCGGTCCAGGCGTCTGCACCACACCTGGCTGACCACCCTCCCGGCCGGGACGGCCGGGGCGGCCGGCGTGCGGGCCCAGGCCGAACAGGCCGACGCCTGGCAGGAGTTCGCCGGCCGCTGCTACCTCGCGGCACGCCGGGTGCGCCGGGGCCGCCCCGAACCGGCGCGACTGCACGAGCGGTTCGCGCAGCTCCTGACCCGCGACGCGGAACTGGCCCGGCGACTGGCGGCTTGAGGCGGCCCACGGACCAAAGCCGCGCACCTCGCACCAGAGCCGATCACGAAGGACTTCCATGACATCGGAGAACGTGTTCCGCACGGTGACCCGGTACGCGGCCGGCGTGCTGGGAGAGACACCGGAACAGATCGCCGCACAGCCACAGCTGGATCAATACCCGGCCTTCAGTTCCTTTGTGATGGCCGACCTCGTCGAGCAGCTGGAGGAACGGTACGGCATCGTCTGCGACCCCGAGGAGCTGACCCCGGCCAACCTGCGCGACGCCCACCGGCTCACCGCCCTCGTCGAAGGCGCGCTCGTCACCGGCGGAAGGCGGTGACGTGACGACATGGCACCTCAACTGCTGCACGACCTCCTCGACGACCGCGTTCGGCGCCCCACGGCGCCTGCGGTCACCCGCGGCGACCGGACCCTGCGCTACGGCGAACTGCGCGACACCAGTCTCCGGCTGGCGGGTGTCCTCGACTCCTGCGGACTGCGGCGCGGGGACCGTCTGTTCGTGACCGACTGCGCCCACCCGTACCTGCCGGCCCTGCTGTTCGCCGCCTCACGCCTGGGCGTGGTGTTCACCGTCGTGCACGAGGAGGTCACCGGGCCGGTCCTGCGCCACATCCTCGCCGACTGCGCACCGCGCCTGGTGGTCACCGGCGTCGAGGGGACCGGCCGGGCCGCCCGCGAGGCGCGCATCCGGCACCTCACCCTCGATGAGCTGGACGACCTTCCCGCCGGACCGGGCCCGGCGACCTCGCAACTCCCGCTGGCGGTCGACCCGGTGTGCCTCGTCTACACCTCCGGCACCACCGCGCTGCCCAAGGCCGTGGTCTCCACGCACGCCCAGGTGGTCTTCGCCGCCACCGCCATCGGCCGACGGCTTGGCTACACCGCGGACGACGTCGTGCACTGCTTCCTTCCCCTCTCCTTCGACTACGGCCTCTACCAGGTGTTCCTGTGTGCCGCGGCAGGCGCCCACCTTCATCTGGGAACCCGCGCCGAGGCCGGTCCCGCTCTGCTGAGCACCCTCGTACGCACCGGCACCACCGTGCTGCCGGCCGTGCCGCCGGTCGCCGCGGCGCTGCTCACCCTGTTGTGCCGCAAGCCTGGCCCCAGGCCGCCGTTGCGCCTGCTGACCAACACCGGTGCGGCCATGCCGGACGCGACGCTGGCCGGGCTACGCGCGCAACTCCCGGACATGCGCGTGCAGTTGATGTACGGACTCACCGAGTGCAAACGAGTGTCGATCATGGAGCCGGACGAGGACCTGAGCAGGACCGGGACCGTCGGCCGCCCCCTGGACGGAACCGAGGTGTTCACCGTCGACGCCGACGGCAACCGGCAACCCCCGGGCTCCGTCGGCGAGATCACGGTGCGCGGCCCGCACGTCATGGCCGGCTACTGGCGGCGCCCCGAGCTGACCGCGGAGCGCTTCGTCCGCCGGGACGGCCTCTTCCCCGAACTGCGCACCGGCGACTACGGCTCCGTCGACGAGGACGGATACCTGTGCTTCACCGGACGGCGCGACGACATCTACAAGCAGGACGGCTTCCGGGTCAGCGCCATCGAGGTCGAAGCGGCGGCCCGGCGCGTGCCCGGTGTCACGGCCGCCGCGGTGCTGGTACCCGACACCGGCCACCCGAAGCCGTTCTCGTCGTCTCCGGCGACGCCGCCCCGGACACGGTCCTGCCGCAGCTCAGGCAGTGGATCGAGAACTACAAGGTCCCGCCGCGGTGCGTGTCGGTCGACCGGCTCCCGGCCAGCGCCAACGGCAAGACCGACAAGAAGACGCTGACCCGCTGGATCACGGAGGAGAGCCGTGTCTGACACCGCCGCCGGCCCGGGGCCGACCCACGCCTACCACGGGCCGACCCCCGCCTACGTCTACGACCTGGCCACCGTACGGGCCGCACACGACCGGCTGCGTTCCTGCCTGCCCGCACCCAGCGAGCTCTACTACTCCGTCAAGGCCAATCCGCACCCCGAGGTGGTCGCCACCCTGCTGGGGCGGGGCTGCCGCGCCGAGGTCAGCTCTGCCGGTGAACTGCGCACGGCCCTGGCCGCCGGCGTTCGCCCTCAGGACGTCCTGTACACGGGCCCGGGCAAGAGCGACGCGGAAGTGGGCGCCGCACTCGCGGCGGGCGTACGGCTGTTCTCGCTGGACTCCGCGCACGCAGTCCGGCAACTGGCCGCACAGGCGGCCCGGCACGGCACCACGGCCGGATACCTGCTGCGCGTCAACCCGGACCGGGCCGCCACCGCCACCGGTCTCACCATGACAGGCCTGCCATCCCCGTTCGGTGCCGACCTGGACTCCATCCGGCACGAGCCGTCGGAGTTCACGCGCCATCCGCGGGCCGTCTGCCGGGGACTTCACCTGTACCTGGCGACGAACCTCGCCGACGAACAGGCGCTGACCGAGCAGTTCCTCATCGCGGTGGAGACCGCCGTGCGGGTCCGGGACATCCTGGGCATCCGGCTGGAGACGCTCGATCTGGGAGGCGGCTTCGCCGCTCCCTACGCGCGCGAGGGGGAGTTGCCCGACTACCCCTTGCTCGCCGGACGACTGGCCGCCGCACTCGACGGGGCCTTCCCCGGGTGGCGGGAGGGCCGCCCCGGCGTCGCCTTCGAGGCGGGCCGCTATCTCACCGCCACGTGCGGCCGCCTCTACGGCCGGGTGCTCGACGTGAAGCACTCCCACGGCCGCCGTGTCATGGTCCTGGACACCGGCATCCACCACCTCGGCGGCATGGCCGGCCTCAAACGGGTGCCGCCCATCCGCCCGCAGGTGGTGACCGACCCGGACACCGCGCCCGCCGTCGCGGCGGACGAGGCGACCATGGTCTGCGGTCCGCTGTGCACACCCCTGGACACCTGGGCCGGCGGGGCCCACGTGGCGGCCGGCGAACCCGGCGACCTCGTCCATGTCCCCAACGTGGGGGCGTACGGCCTGTCCGCCAGTCTCGCCCTGTTCCTCGGCCACCCCTTGCCCCTGGAAGTCGTCACCGACGGTCGGCGGCACCTGGGCACCACCCGTCTCACCCTGCACCGCACCGCGATCACGGTGCCGGAGACGACCACATCCCCGAAGGGAACCGACGATGGAGACCACGTTCACCGAACTGCTCCGGCCGCACCTGCGTTTCCTGCCCGATGACCAACCGGTGACCGAGGAGACGCCCCTGCCGACGATGGGCCTGACGTCCATGCAGGCCATCGAGTTGATGTTCGACATCGAGGACGCGTACGGCATCACCCTGGACGACGAGTACCTCAACGACGCCACCTTCGCGACCGCCCGGAGCCTGTGGCAGGCGGTCGAAGCCACCCGCGACCGGTCGGAGGCGGCATGACCTCGGCCACCGCCCCCACCCGCAGGCCCCCGGGAGCGGAGGCCGGCCTGAAGGCCCTCACCGATGCCGTCCGGCGGCACGCGGCCGACTGCGACGAACACGCGACGTTCCCCCGCGAGGCCCTGGCCGGCATGCGCAGCTCCGGCCTGCTCGGTCTGCTCGTGCCCACCAGCCACGGCGGAATGGGCGGCAGCCTGTCCGACCTGCTCGACATCAGTGCCCTCCTGGCCCGGGACTGTCTGTCCACGGCCATGATCTTCACCATGCACTGCCAGCAGGTCGCCGCCGTACGCGACCACGCCGCCCCGGCGCTGCGCGACCGCCTCCTGCCCCGGATCGCCGCGGGGGAGGTGTACCTGGCCTCGGTGACGACCGGCGCCACGACCGGCGGCCACCTCCTCACCTCGGACCCCGCGCTGCGCAGGGCCGGTGACCACCTCGTCCTGGACCGGGCCGCCCCGGTGGTGACCGGCGGGCGGTACGCCGACGCCTTCCTCGTCACCACCCAGGCACCCGACGCGAAGTCACCACACGAGGTCTCCCTCGTCTACGCCGAACGCGACCGACTGGAGGCGGAGGTCACCGGCGAGTGGAACTCCCTCGGCATGCGCGCCACGGACAGCGTGCCGATGCGGCTGCGCGGCTCGGTACCGACGGACCACGTCATCGGCGGGCACGGCAACTTCCGCCACGTCACCGTCACCACCTTCGCGCCCCTCGCCCACCTCGGCTGGGCCGCGTGCTGGCTGGGCACCGCGACCGGCGCCCTGTCACGCACGGTCGGCTGGTTGCGCAGCCCGGCGGAGCGCAAGCGCCGAGACCTGAGCGGTGAACTGCTCCTCACGCGGCTGTCGAAGGCCAGGCAGCGGCTGGAGACTGTGCACGCCCTCCTGCGGCACGCGACGCAGGTGTACACCGACGGCGTGCGCGAGGTGAGCACCCCCTCCGTGCAGTCGCTGCTGAACACGGTCAAGATCACGGCGTCCGAGCAGTGCCTGGCCGCCGTCGACGACCTGGTCGAACTCGCCGGACTGGCCCAGGGATACCTGCGGGGCACACCGCTCGCCCTGGAGCGGGCCCTGCGCGACCTGCGCTCCGCTTCCCTGAACTACGGCAACGACCGGCTGCACACGGCCAACGGCGCGCTGACTCTCCAGGACCGGACGGTGCGCTTTGCCTAGCACGCACCGCATTCGTCCGCCCATCCCACCGGTCGACGCGGAGCCCGAGCCCGGGACCGCCGCGCAGGTGTGGCGGGACCTCGGGCGCGACGGGACGATCGCGAGCCTCTTCCACGGACCGGACGTCGACGAGCGCTACGGCCTGGCTCCCCTTCGGCTCGCCGCGCTCCTCACCGACCTGGACGCACGGTACGACCTGGGCACCACCCTCGGTGTCTGCGTACAACTCGCCGCGGCGCTGCCCCTGCTGCGCGACCTACCGGGGCAGCAGGCCCTCGCCGTACGGCGCAGAGCCGAGCGCGGCGAGACGACGGTCGCCCTGGCGGCCACGGACGACGGCGTGCCGGGGTCCGACCTGACCGCGATGACCACACGCATCGACCACGACCCCGACACCGGGCAATGGACGCTCCACGGCGGCAAACGGTGGATCACCAACGCCACGACCGCCGAGTACGCGCTGGTCCTCGCCCGCCACCGCCCCGGCACGCACTTCACCGATTTCTCCCTGGTCCTGCTGCCCCTGGACACTCCCGGCGTACGGGTCGAGGCCGAACCCACCGACTGCTTCACCGGCTCCGGCGTGGGCTCGCTGCGTTTCGAGTCCGTCCGCCTGAGCCCGGACGGCTTGCCGGGACGGCCCGGCAGGGGGCTTGCCGCCTTCACCCGCCGTATCGGCACCGACCGGCTCGCCAGCGGCCTGTGGGCGAACGCCCTGTCGCGAAGGGTGCTGGCCCAGACGCGCGCCCGGCTGGGCGACCGGAGCTATCTGGGGCGGACGCAGGTCCAGGACCCCGCCGTGCGTCAGGAGTTCGCCGCCGCGGTGATCAGGCAGCAGGCACTACAGGCGCTGTGCGCCCGCACCTGCGCGCCCGGCACGGCGGGCACCCCTCCCGTGGCCGCGCTGACCGCAACGCTGAAGGCGGCCGGCGCGGCCACCGTCGACCACGTGGTGCGAACCTGCGCCCGCCTGCAGGGAGCCGACGCCTTCCGCACGAGGGGTCTGCACCGCCTGGCCGCCGAGGCGGCGATGTTCGGCGTCGCCGGCGGAACCACCAGGGTGTTGCGGGACACCGTGGCCGACCACGCCGAGGCCCTGCTGGACGACGTCCCGTGGTGACCCTGACCGAACCGGCGTCCGGCCGACGGCTCGCCTGGGCAGAGATCGACGAACTGTGCGCGCCGGCCGACCGGGGCCGACACCGACCTGGCCCGCACCCGGCCCACGGGCACGAGCGCGAGCATCGTGCCGGTCGTCTGCTCGTACGGCGCCTGCTGCACGAGGCCGGGCTTTCTGCCGACGCCGCTGTCGCCACCCGCCCCGAAGGCCGCCCTTACTTGCCGGCCCACCCCGGGCTGTGCCTCAGCGTCAGCCACAGCGGCACCATGGTCGCCGCCGCGCTCGCCGACCACCCCGTCGGCATGGACCTCCAGGAGCCGCTGCCGCCCAGTTCCGCCCTGATCAGACGGTGCTGCGCCCCCGACGACGCCGCGCGCCTGCGCGCACTGCCCGAGCGGGAGCGCGCGATCCAGTTCGCCTACATCTGGACCGCCCAGGAAGCCTGCGTCAAGGCTACCGGCCGCGGTTTCGCGGACGCGCCCTGGAACATCCCCGTACCGCTCGGCGCCCGGGCCGGTCGCTGGCGGAGCTGGGCCTGGCACCATCTCACCCACCCCGCCTGCCCCTACCCCCTGTGCCTGGCCGGGCCCGCTTCGGAGGCCTCCTCGGACTCCTCCGACGAGCGGACATACAGGCAGAACGGGTGACCCACCGGGTCCAGCATGACCCGTACGTCGTCCTGCGGCTGCACGTCGGCCAGCTGCGCGCCCATGTGCCGGGCGTGCGCGACGGCGCTGTCCAGGTCGTCCACCCCGATGTCCAGATGCAGCATCATCTGCTGCGCGCCGGGCTCGGCCGGCCAGGTGGGGCGCACGAAGCAGGGCTCGGTCTGGAACGACAAGCCCGTTCCCCCCTCCGGCGGCGCGATCATCACCCAGTCGGGTTCCGATTCGCGCACCGCCCAGCCGAACAGACGACGGTAGAACGCCGCCAACTCGTGCGGATCGGGGCAGTCGAGGACGGCCGCGGACAGGGTGTAGCGGGGGCGCTTCTGCATTCCCCCAGGGTAGGCTTGCCGTTCATCCAGCTCCGCTGCTTGTGATGGTTGCCGTGAGGTCCGGTTGGCCCTGTTTCCCGACGGTGCGGGCACGTGCGCGGTGCTTGTTCTTCATGCCGATCGGCCGGCCTGGGCCTGCCGTGCCGGGTTTCGGTGCACCGGCCGGTTGGGGGGCCTTGCCGTGCAGGCGGCGAAATCTGCGGCGGACCCGTGCAGGGGTGAGACGTCCCTGGCGTGCGGGCCGCTCCCAGGGGCTGCGCAGGTCCTCGGCAAGGGGCCGGGCCAGGCGGAGCCGGGTGTGGGCGGCGATGACCAGCCAGGTCCAGCGGTCGGCGGCGGCCGGCTCGCGGAGGGTGTCGTCCGGCCCAGCGTCTGCTGGAACATCCTGAAGGTGTGTTCCAGGTCGAATCTGCGCAGGAAGGACCGTCAGAGCCGGTCGACGTCCCCAGCGGCGGCATCGATGGCCGACCACCACGGCCAGATGGGCCGGGGGTCGCGGTCGCCGCGAAGGTGGCCGACCTGTAGACGGATGACGGTGTCCGGCCGCAGCCAGTTGCTCACATCGACCGCCAGGACCAGCCGCCCCGACGCCGTGCGGGGAAGCGGCAGCTCTGCCGGCGTCCTGCGCAGCCGTGCCACATCCAGAAGGCACAGAGCTCCGTCCGGAAGCGTGACAGTTCGGCAATGGCATCCCGCGGGACACCGCGTTGCAGCAGACTCACGCTGGCCCGCGCCGAGGCGTGATAGCGGATCCGGCGCCCTTGCCCATCCCGTGATGGCGAGGTCGTGCAAGTGGGAGACACCAAGTATGGCGTGGTGGCCGCCGTCGCCGCGGAGTCGGCAGTCGTGCAGGATCTTCCAGATCTTCAGCCGAGCGAAGACGTGCTCGACACGGACTCGGACCTGCTTGTGCTCGCGGTTGCGCTCGGCCTGCCAGTTGGTGAGTTCGCCGCCCTCCGCATCGTCCCGCCCCGCACGCATTCCGGGGACCGCAACGAGGGAGGTCAGGGCCCGGCACCAATCCAGCACACGCCGAGGAGACATGCCAGGAACCAGCTCGCAGGCGAAGTACTCGCGATCAGTCATCTCCCAGAGGGGCTTCACGCATCCGCACCCTTCTCGTCACCGGCGCTGTCGTCCAGTGCTGGACGAAGCCTGCTGCGGGCCCCTTCCAGAGGTTCGGCATAGTCCGCCGCAAAGATCCCCGGCAGCGACTTGTCGAGCGTTCCAGCAATGCGGTGAAGGGGCGCCCAGACCGCCGCGTCGTCGACGGGACGACTGAGGTCCGTCATCTGCACCTGTTCCAGCCAGTCGAAGTCGCCGGCTGCATCGGCCCGGGCCTGGATCCGCTGTGGCCGCCGCGCCGGCGGCCCCTGACCGGTCAGGAAGCCGGCCGGGTCACCCACTGACCGTCGACCCACTCGCTGACCGTCTCGTACCCCGAGCGGAACGAACCCAGGTAGTCCACGGTCAGGTCCCTCTCGGCGGTGGACAGTTGGGCCGTGTAGCTCGCGGGGTCGTCGTCGCTGCCGCCGGTGGTGTTCACCGCGACGTACGGGAACGGGTAGACGGGCCGGGCGGCGCTCACGTCGCCGTCGGCGTCGACGTCCTGGCTGAGCAGGCTGTCCGGCGCCGTCCCGGCGGTGACCCAGTCGACCATCGCCGACAGCACGTCCACGGTGTCGGGTCCCTGACCGCCGCCGCAGTGCGCCACCCCCGGCAGCAGGAACAGCCGGGCGAAGTCGGATGTCTTCGCCGCGCCGCCCATCGCCTTCTGCACCGCCTTGTAGTACGCCATGGCGGCCACGGAGGAGATGTTCGGGTCGGCCAGCCCCTGCCAGATGATCAGCTTGCCGCCCGCGGCCTTGAACGCCGACAGATCGGGGTCGGTGGCGTCCATGGTGCCCTCGTTGAGCCGCATCAGCTTCCGGTACGCGGCCGTGGTGAACGTGACGTCCTTGTAGGACAGCTCGGGGTGGGCCTCGGGGTAGAGCAGGTAGCGGACCCGTTCGTTGACATTGGTCTTGTTGGACGTGGAGCCGGTGGAGGTGGTCGGGACGATCACGCCCGCCCAGTTCAGCTCGTTGCCGCGCAGTTGCCAGCCCGGGTAGAGCAGCTTGCCGTCGCTGTTGCGCGGCCCCGAGTACAGCTTGCGCACGGTGGTGACCTGCGCGGACGTCAGGCAGAAGGCATCGTCGGTGGACGTCTGCCCGGAGGCGCACTGGATGCTGCCCGGATCCCAGGTGCAGCTCAGCGGATCCTCGATGATCCCGTCGTCACCGGCGTCGCACGCCTCGAGGACGGCCTCGTGCAGGGGGGCGAGGTCGTTGGTGGTGAGGGTGGCGTGGGTGCCGTCGGCGAACACGGCCTGCGCGTTCCAGGCGTGCTGGAAGGTGTGCGCGGTCCAGTTGTTGGCCGGGGCGCCGGCGATGATGCCGTCGAAGTCCGTCGGATAGCGCTGGGCCTCGGTCAGCGCCTCGTGGCCGCCCTGCGAGCAGCCGTCGTAGTAGGAGTGGCCGGCGGACTCGCCGTAGAACCGCTTGATGATCTCCTTGGCGACCACCGCCATCTGGTGCTCGGACTTGTAGCCGAAGTCGGCCTTCAGGGTGGGGTCGGTGGCGAACAGGCCGGACGACATGCTGGTGCCGTAGTGCCCCTGGTCGGTGCCGCCCACGGCGAACCCGCCCTGAGTGAACGACACACAGCTGCTGGACGTGGAGGAGACACCGCTCGCGACCACTCCGCAGTTGCCGCCGCAGCCCACCTGGAGGTAGTTGCCCTGCCAGGTGGTGGTCGGCAGCCGCAGCACGAACTGGATCTGCGGGGCGATCAGCCCGGTGATCGAGCAGGCCGCCCAGTCGCCGAGCGGATTGTCGTCGGCGGACAGGGCGGTCGCCGAACCGATCTGGGCCGGTGCGCCGGATATCCCGCTCAGGTCGAGCTGGGCGACGTCGGCGCAGTCCATCGCGGCCGGGGTGGTGTCACTCGCGGTGGTGGTGGCGGCGGTGGCCGCCTGGGCGGTGGCCTGGTCCGACGGGACGAGGGCCACGCCCACGAACAGGGCGAGGACGGCCACCAGACAGGCGACGACGCGCCGGGGCCCTGGCTGTGGTGCGGGGGACGCTGACGGGTTCACGGTGTGCCTCCAGGGGACGCGTCTCATGCGGCGGTCAGGGTGAGGGCCCCGGTGTAGGTGGCACCCGGCGTCAGGACGGTCTCGGTGCCGTCGACGGTGAGGGTGAGGGTCCGGCCGCTCGGTGCGCCGACGGTCGCGTCCGCGTCGACGACGAGCTTCGTCAGGTACGACGTGCCGGTGACCGTCCACGCCGACCCGGCGCCCAGCTTCACGATCACGCCGTTGTTGACGGCGGCGCCGGTGGTGTTGGTGACGTGGTTGATCTCCTGGTACTCGTCCGCCGAGATGGAGGAGACCGCGTGCCGCGACACCGAGGCGGAGATGACGCCCCGGACACTGGTGTCCGTGAGGGAGACGACCAGGTTCTTGCCGGTGCGCATGGCGTTGTAGAAGTCGCCCTCCAGCTCGATGGAGGTGAAGGCGGCGACGACGTCGGCGTCGTGCTCATCGGTGGTGTCGAAGGTGTCGTCCTTGGCCGGGTCGTCGGTCGGCTCGGTGTACACGCCGTCCGGGGAGCCGGGGTCGTCCGTCTCCATGACCTGGACGAGGACGCCGTTGCCGGTGCGCAGCCGGGCGCCGCCGGAACCGTCCACGGTGATGCCCGCCTGCACCGCCTTGACGAGGAACATCGTCTCGGCGGTGGTGAAGCGGGTGCCGCCGTCGATGGTCACCGTGCCGCCGTCGCGGCTGTGCCACATCACGCCGAAGCCGCGCGAGTCGACGACCGAGGCGCGCGGGGTGAGCGCGGCCAGCTCCCGCGCCGTCAGCCGCAGGTCGGACTCCGTGTCGACGGCCGCCACGGCCTCGCGGGTGCTGTCGCCGAAGCTGACGGAACCGCCGGTGGTGATGGCGGCGAACGTCGCCACGTCGAAGTGGGTGCCGAGGAACACGTCGGTCTGGCTGCCGCCGTCCGCGTACGTGCCGTAGCCGGAGTCGCCGGTGATGGTGGCGGAGGAGTTGATGGTGGTGAGGCGGGAGTTGTTCACGGAGTCGGTGGACAGCACGCCCCACCGCTCGGAGGAGACGGCGCAGCCGAGGTAGGTGGCCGTGGTGTTCGTGCCGAGCACGTTGGTGGCGCGCACGTTGCCGGCCAGGCCCAGCATCCACGGCACGGTCATCATGTTGGCGCCCATGGCGAGCTTGTAGTCGTCGGGCAGTACGCCGTCGTCGGTGTGGATGACGGAGTTCTTCACGATCACGTTGGCGCCGTCGTAGGCGATGACGCCGGTGCGGACGGCGCCCTTGTTGCGGATCTCCGCGTCCTCGATCACCAGCCGGGTGCCGTCGCCCTTGCCGGTGACGGCGGCGCCGTCGGTGGCGAAGTCGCAGCGGCCGTTGCCGTCGTAGGCGATCTTCGGGGCGGTGAGGGTGTAGGAGGCGCCCTCCGCGACGTAGAACCCGTTGAACGCCTCGCCGGTGGAGGAGAGGGCGACGCCCTTGGCGTAGGCGTCGGTGAGCCGGCCGCCGCGGACGCCGGACAGCACCGAGTTGCCCGTGACGACGCCGTCGGCGCCGACGTAGACGGCTTGACGCAGGTGGAACGTGGTCCCGGCGAAGGTTTCCGTGTGGTCGGCGGTGGGCGTCAGCACGATGTCGCCGCGGTAGGTGCCCGCCGCGATCACCGTCGTCGTGCCGTACGTGCCGTCCAGCGCCGAGCCGGTCTCCACGCCGTTCACGGTCAGCGACAGCAACTGTCCCTCGGGGGCGGCGAGGACGGCGCCCTCCTCCACCGTCAGGCGGGCGAGTTCGGTGATCTCGGTGACGGTCCAGGTCTCCCCGGCGGCGACGGTCCGCCCGCGCCCGCCGGTGCCCGTGGCCGCCTGCGCCCCGGCCGGTACGAGCAGCGCGGGGGAGGCGAGGGCGGCCCCGACGACGAACAGGGCACGGACCCGGGAACGCATCGGCACCTCACACTGGGCGAGGGCGTGCAGCGGACCGATGTGGCCGGCTGTGGACATGGGCAACTCCTTCGCGTCCCCTGACGGTTCAGGGGACGGCCGTGGGACGGGGTGTGGCAGGAGTGAAGCAGTGCCCGGGCGATCACAGAAGTGCGCGGTAGCTGTGACTTGGCGTCACGGTCGTCGGAGGAGTCCGGGCCGATGATCCTGGGAGGGGCCTCTGGTTCGTGGAAAACCACAGGTGAGGGGGCGGTCGGGGGGTTGTGCCGGGGCGGGCGGAGGTGTGTCGTGGCGGAGGCATGGCTGTTGGGGATACCAGCCATTTCGGAGGAGGTCGGGGGCGTCGGGGGAGGTCGGGGGCGTCGGGGCGGTTCGTGGGGGAGGGGGGTGGGTGGTTCGGGTGAAGAGGCGGCTTCGCGTGCGGCGGCCGCCGCATGGCCGCCCGGTCGCAGCCTGTTCCGGCGCGGGCAGCGTGAACCTGCCCGGCTTCTCCTCCATCAGCCAGCCCCGTTCCACCAGCCGTTTCAGCCGGGCTCGCGCTCCCTCGACGCGCGAGGCGGACGCGCTGTCCCAGCCCAGCACCACCGCTGCCCGCCGGGCGCACCGAGCCCGTCGGCTCCCGTCTCCACGGCGGCGGCCATCAACGCCCGGTAGTCCACCGACAACACCTCGACTCCGTCCGCGTCCTGGCGGTGCGGCACCGCCCGGCCTGGTCCCACCAGCCTCCTCGGAGGCACCCCGTCGGCCACCACGGCGGGCGCATCCGCCTCGGTCAGCGCCTCCAGATACTGCTCCAGGCCGATCACCCGGCGCCCGAGCACCTCTTCCGCCTCTGCCAGAGCCGCCCGCACCCGCCCCAGCTCGGCTTCGAGTTCCTCCACCCCCTACCGCCGCAGCCTTCCGCCGCGCTTCCGCAACCGCCCGCATCGATGGCACCCGCCACCCCCACAACATCTCGGCCAACAACGGACCGAGACTCCCGCGACAACAGGGGATGTTTCGAGCGGCAAGCAGGCGGCTCGGCAGGAGCTCTCGGCCTCGCCCACTTCACCAGCGTCGTCCTGCCCGCCCGCACACACCGGGCTGGCCGGGCAGCTCACCGCCATCGCCCACGACCTCGGACATACGCCTGACACCATGCCCGGTGTGCCTCCGTCGAGCACGTGGAGACACCGACCCGCAGTGTCTGAGTACTCGGCAGTGTCCGGGACGGACGTCGGACAGCGCTGCGACCAGCCTGGACAGCCGACGATCTGTCCGGGACACCGATAGACGGTTGCCCGGCCTTGCACCGCCTGAGCAAGCTGCTGCTGACCGACGGGCGCTGCGGCAGTCATCGACCACGGCTGTGTTCCGGCGGGACGGACACCTCCAGTCCACCGAACCAAGCCCGCCGCGCCCCGGAACCGATGTCCTCGCTCAGACAAGAAGGGGGAACACCCGTGCGTTTTCGTCCCCGCGCCCTGGTGACTGCTGTACTAGGTATCGCAGTCGCTTTCGGCGTGATGACCGCGCCCGCTCAGTCCGCACCGCAACAGGGCTCCACCACACCTGTCACCGCTCAGGCCACTGTGGTCAAGAGCCGGTTCATGTCCTGGAACTCCAATGGGCAGAAGCTCGGTACGCCGGAGCTGCTCGTCGAGCAGATCAGCCGCTTCAGGCCGCAGGTGATCACCCTGCAGGAGTCCTGCAGGACCGAGGTGCGCAAGGCCGTGAAGCTGCTCAAGCAACAGGGGCTTGACTACCAGTTCACGTTCGGGCCGGGCACCGTCGACATCAACTGCGACGGCTGGAGTGTGAACGGCCAGGCCGTTCTGTACGCCAAGGGAACCCCGGTGCGCGACGTCGGCTGGGAGTACTACAGCGACGACGAGGGCCCCCTGGAGTCCCGCGCCTACATGGTGTTCACCACACGGCTGGCCAACCGGTGGGTGCGCGTGTTCAACACCCAGCTCAGCTGGGCGGACCACCACGCCGAGAGGAAGACGCAGATACAGGAGCTGCTGAGCGCCGCGCGGCCCTACAGCCGGACGCTGATAGCCGGTGACTTCAACGCCCAGCCGGGATTCAGCGAGATGCAACAGATCTGGCGGTCCAAGCTCTACTCGGACGTCGATCCGTTCTGTGGAGGCACCTACGACCCCCGGTGCAACGGCACGCACGTCAATACGGGCAAGAAGTTCGACTACATCCTCCACCGGGGTGTGGGCTCCGGGAACTGCCTCCTGCATTCGGTGAACGAAGACCATCGGGTCCTGGTCAGTGACATCACCACTGCCGCCGGCCCCAGGGTCGGCTGCACCGTGACCTGACCGCCCGCTACCGGCGCCGACACAATCAACCGGCAGGCCGACGGGGTGAACCCGTCGGCCTGCACGTCGACTCAGCCCCAGAGCGACAGCGCTGTGCCCAGTTGCGCAGCAATCGTTCATCCTGCGGCCCCTGCCGTCAGCGCCGGTGCGTGCGCTCCCTGCACCGACGTCTCGCCGGCGGGCCTGTCAGCCGGGTCCGCCCCAGGGCAGCAGCACCAGCCTCGGCGCGCCGAGGGAGGTGTCCACGCGGTAGGTCACCCCGTGGTCGCGGCCGAAGGAGTTTGATTCCAGATCGGAGCTGGTGAGAGAGCGCGCAGGTAGAAGGCGTATGCCTCCGACTCGACGTGGTCGGCGTTCAGGCACAGACGCCACCAGTTCCCGGGCCGGTCGAAGTACGCCGTGCGTACCCGTTCCGCCAGGCCGTCCGCCGGCCGCACACGCAGCTGCGTCCCCAGGCCCAGATCGATGCGCAGCGCGTCCATCTACGCGGGGCGCAGTTCGATCTCGTATTCATCGGCTTGGGGTGAGCGGGAGCAGGAGCAGGACTGGAGTCCGCGTAGGCCAAGACGTCGTGGCCGTGCGCGGACAGGCGGGCCGCCCACACCACCTGGTCACTCCTCTGAACTAACCAGCGTCCCTGCCCTTGGACGGCCGGGTGGAGGCGGCGGCCTGCCACGCCTGTGGGCGATTCTGGTAGTCGGTTCTGCTGTCGCCCACGTCGGTTCGGTGCAGACCTTGTTGAGGATGCGCCAGATCTTCAGGTGGACGAAGCCGTGCTCGACCGGCGCCCTCACGGCCGCCAGCGCGTTCAGACCCCTGACCTGCGAACTTCACGTTGCGCGGACCGCATGTGTTCCGCGTCGAGCCCTGCTCTCTGCTGGGGGATGCAGCTCAGGCATCATGTCGTCGCATGATCAGCGTTCATTTGAGATATGAGATCGATCCCGATCGAATCGAGGATTTCGAGGAGTACGGCCGTCGGTGGGTGTCTCTCGTCAACCGGCTCGGGGGCACGCATCACGGCTACTTCCTGCCCAGCGAGGGCGACAGCGACATCGCGTACGCACTCTTCTCGTTCCCGAGCTTTGCGGCATACGAGCAGTACCGGCACGCCAGTGCGCGTGACCCTGAGTGTCAGGAAGCCGTCGATCTGGCCCGCCGGACCAAGTGCATCCGGCGGTACGAACGCCGCTTCCTCCGTCCGCTCGACTAGGTTCTGCGGCGACGGAGCTGGTCACAGCCATTCATGCACGGGGGACTGGCTCCACGACGCTCACGGCAGCGGACCGACGATCTCAGCTCTACCGCCTGCGGGATCGCGCCCGGCGGATCAGACGACCGGGCGGTCCAGCGGGTTCGCCCGGTCACGTTCGGCAAGGCCACCCCGGACCGACACGGCCGGCGAACTCTGCGGCTTGCGGGCGGCCTGGTCGTGGAAACAGGCCAGGAACTCGTCCGAAAGTCCCGCGCGCGGATACCGGGCCAGCACCTCCGCCTGGAATCCGGCGGTGAAACAGTCCAGGTTCCGCCCCGAGATATCCACGCCTGTGGCCCTCTCCAGCAGATGGCCCTCGGGGTCCTCCCGTACGTCCACCGCGTCCCACATGTGCCGGACGATGACCTCCGACAGCCGCTGTCGGGGGTCGCTGCCACCTTCCCGTGCCGGAAGAGCCGTTCGGACGCCTCGGCCGGAGTGAGGCCCAGCGCGGTGGTGTCGATGAGCAACGGCCAGTCGCCGTGCGGCCGTATGCACGGATAGTCGGCCAGCTCCGACAGGACCAGGTCGCAGCGTTGCCGCCAGGTGGGGGTGTTGAGGGCTGATCCGTTGGGGTGGAGAGCCGACCAAAGCGACGTCGGCCATGATGCGCGGCGGACCGACGAGCCAGCCGACCCGCCACGTTCACCGGGCTGCGGATGAAGCAGTTCGAGCGGTTGTCGAAGGTGGTGCGGGAGCGGGGTGGCAACGGGCCGCGGATCGGCCGTCCATGGTGCCTGCTGCTTGCCGACCGGGTGCTGGTGGTAGCGGTCTGCTACCGGACGAACCTCACCATGCGGCAGCTCGCGCCGCTGTTCGGGGCGTCGCCGGCGACGGTGTGCAGGGTCATCCAGCGGTTACGCCCCCTCCTCGCGCTCAAGCCAGCCTCGCGTTCCGTCTGCGAACGGCGGACCTGCGGAAACGGATCACACTCCGGATCTCTCGCAGAACTCTCGCATCTGTTCGTTTGTCAGAACGGGCGCGGTGAAAGGCGGTGCGGGATCAGTCGCTGTCGAGGCCGTCGATCAGGCGGTTGAGGAACCGGGTGAAGGTGGCTTCGGGGGTGAGGGGGCGCCCGGGGGCGGAGAGGGCTTCGGCGAGTTCCGGGTGGTGGCCGTCCGCGGCGACGGCGGCGAGGTAGCGGGCTTCGGCTGTGGCTCGGTCGGGGGACCGCGCGGTTGTGGCCTGCGCGATCTCGTGGGCGACGTGCCCGGCCACGAATGCTGTGAGTTGGGCGAAGATCTCCAGCTTCGCCGTACCGTCCAGTCCGGTGGGCCGCAGGGCGGCGAGCGCGCGTTCCAGGAAGGCCAGGGTGTTGGGTCCGAGGATGCGTCGGGTGGACAGGGCGGCGGGCAGCCAGGGGTGTCGCAGCATGTGGGCGCGCTGGAGGTGGGCGATGGCCTTCAGGTCGGCGCGCCAGTCGCCGGTGGGTGTCTTCGTGGTCGGCAGTTCGCCGCTGACGTGGTCGACCATCAGGTTCAGCAGCGTCTCTTTGTCGGGGGCGTAGCTGTAGAGCGACATGACGCCGGCTCCGACCTGTGCGGCGACTTTCCGCATGGTGACCGCTTCGAGCCCCTCGGCGTCCGCCAAGGCGACGGCCGCCGCGGTGATCGCCTCCCGGCTGTAGGCAGGCTTGCGACCTCTGCGCGGCTGGTCAGAGGTCAGCCAGAGCTGTCGAGGGTCGACGCCTGGGGCGCCGGCCCCTCCGTCACGGGGCATGGTCCACGTTCCTTCCCTGATCGGCGGCACTTGCGGGCCTCAGTCAAGCATCCTCTATTCTCGTACATCGTACGGAAAACAAGGAGGGGAACGATGACGTCACGCACGCACGGTTCCGCGTCGAGGCCGGCCTGGGTACCGCCTTCCGGAAAGCCGCCCCTGGCCTCACGGATGATGAGGGCGACCTGGCGCGGCCTCCCGGCCAAACTGCACGATGTCGGGTGGGAGCCGGGACTGGTGGTGCCGGCCGCAGACGGCAGCCCGCTGCTCACGGACCACTACTTTCCGCGCGCCGAGGGCGACTTCCCCACCCTCCTGGTGCGCTCGCCGTACGGCAGGGGCCTGCCGTGGTCCCCCATGTACGGCCTGCTCTTCGCCGAACAGGGCTTTCACGTGGTCCTGCAGAGCTGCCGGGGCACCGGCGGTTCTGGGGGTGCGTTCGACCTGTGGCGCAACGAGGCCGCCGACGGCCAGGCCACGGTGTCCTGGCTGCGCGAGCAGCCCTGGTTCAACGGCACACTGGGCACCGTCGGCCCCAGCTATCTGGGCTACGTGCAATGGGCCCTCGCCGTGGACCCGCCGCCAGAGCTGAAGGCAATGGTGGTGCAGGTGGGCCTGCACGATCCCCACGCGCTGTTCCACGCGCACGGTGCGCTACGCCTGGAGACCGCACTCGCCGTAGGCGCAGGCATGACCTACCAGCACCAGGGCATGGCACCGTTCCTGAGGGCGACACTGCGCCTGCAACGACGCCTGCGTGATGTCACCACCGCGCAGCCGCTGCGCGGGGCGTACGTGTCGGCTCTCGGGGGCGAAGTGCCCTGGCTGGACGACGCGATGACACACCCGGACGCCAAGGACGCGTACTGGCGTGGCGCGTCCCTGGCGCGGGTGGCTGAGCGGCTCAGCGTGCCCACGAGTCTGATCACCGGATGGCACGACGTGCTGGTCGACCAGACCTTCGAGCAGTACGACCGGCTGCGTCAGGCCGGATGCGAGACCGCCCTGCTGGTCGGCCCCTGGACCCACACCTCCGCCCTGCGACAGGGATGGCCCGAGGTATTCGCCGAGAGCCTCACCTGGCTGCGCGCTCACCTGTACGCCGACCCCTCCGGCCTGCGTCCCACAAGGGTGCGCGTGCACATCGGTGGCGAAAACGCCTGGCGGGACCTCGACGACTGGCCGCCGACCACGGCCGTCGGCTCCTGGTTTCCCACCGCGGAGCGGCATCTCACCCCGCAGGCTCCCACGGACTCCGCACCACTGACGTCGTTCCGCTACGACCCGGGCGACCCCACTCCGTCCCTCGGCGGCCCTCTGCTCTCCCGTACCGCCGGTCCTCGCGACAACAGCGGCTTGGAGGCTCGGGAAGACGTCCTGACGTTCACCGGCCCCCCGCTGACCGAGCCCGTGGACGTCGTCGGGCCGGTCTCGGCACGGTTGAGCATCTCCACGGACACCGGTCATGCCGACGTCTTCACCCGCCTGTGCGATGTGGACCCACAAGGCCGCTCCGTCAACATCTGTGACGGGCTGGGCCGACTGCGGACGGACGGGCAGGAGCCGTCGCGGATCACCGTGCCGATGAGCTCAACCGCCCACAGATTCGCCGTCGGTCACCGCATACGCTGGCAGATCAGCGGAGGTGCCCATCCACGCTACGCCCGCAATCCCGGCAACGGGGAGTCACCGGTAAACGCCACCACCTTCATACCGGTGCGCATCACGCTCCACACCGACTCGGCGCTGATGCTGGCGATACACGCCCGCAGTTCCGGGCTCGGCCCCGCGGTGAACGGCTGACCAGCCGGACCCGACGGCCCGGCTCACTCCTCGGCGCCGTCTTCATCGTCCAAGCCGACCGCCTCCGGGTCGCGCAAGGCGCGCAGGCCGCCGCCGGCCGGGGTGGAGGGGCGGAAGGAGTAGCGGCCCAGCACGTTGAGGTTCGCGTGCTTGAGCGGGGAGAGCCGGGCCACGTCCTCGTCCAGGACATCATGTTCGCGCTGCTCCGTGGGCAGCGCCCGCAACCGTTCGACGGAGACGTCCAGGTAGCGGGTCGTCCACAGCACCGCGGCGTTGAGGACCAGGCCGAGCGCGCCGAGCCGGTCCTCCTGCCATCTCTGACCAGAACTTGTTCTGGGCGGTGTGGTGCAGGGGCAGGTTGCGCAGTCCGGTCGCGCGGACGGCCCGGATGCGGTCCTCGGCGGGCCCGCAGGCGGTGGCGGAGCTCGAGCTCGGCGATCGGCCGGTCAGGGGTGTTGGTGGCGAAGCAGGTGATCCGCATGCCATCCGCGTCGGTGATCCGCAACTGGGCCCCGGGATGCCGTCGTTGCTTGCGGACGATCAGCCGCACGCCCTTCGGTCAGCCCGCGAGCAGGTCGCCGGCGAGTTCGACGACCCAGGCGCCGTCCCGGAATCTCACCATCCGTTTCAACGGCCGGGGTCCAGGCCGATGCCGGGATCTTGAGGACGTGGCTGTGGATGGCCTCGGTGATCACCATGCCGACCGAAGAGGACAGCCGGCGTCCTCGCTTCGCGAGCCAGGACACGAAGTCGTGGGTGCCGCCGGCGGAACGTCTTCGCTCACGCGCTCGCCGGTTCTCCCGGGGAGCGCCGTGCTCAGGTCAGGGGTGTGGTGTCCCGCGCCAGGTACCGGACGCCGAACTGGTCGGTCGGAACGTCGTGGAAGCCCAGGCGCTGGTAGAACGCCTGGGCGTTGACGTTGTCCAGGCCCACACCCAGGTGGACTCCTGACACACCGTCCCGCCGCAGTCCTTCGAGGAAGGCGGTCATCAGACTCCGGCCGAGGCCCTTGCCCTGCCAATCCGGGAGGATGTCGATGTGCAGATGAGCCGGATAGTCGGCGAGTTCGGGTACGAGCATGCGCTCGGGGTTGCCCAGCAACCACAGTGGGATCTGATCGCGGGGATCGTCCTGGGCGTGCCGAGCCAGGACGGACGGCCCCCAGTCGCTACGGAACCACTCCACGAACGCCGCGGTGTCCGCGGTGCCCACGATGTACCCCACGGCACGGTCCGCCCCGTCGTCGAGGATGTGCGCGTGCTGCGGCTCGGCTGTGGCGTACGGAGCCGCCCAGACATCACCGATGATGCGGTCCGAGCTGTGGGTACCGCGGGCGTCGCCCCCTGACGCGGCGGTGCGGGCGCAGATGTCGTAGACGGCTTCGAGGTCGTCCGGACGGTAGGCGCGGACTGTGGGACGGAGGCCACCGTCCGCAGGCGCGGAGCTGTTCATCGTCGGGTTCCTTTCACCGGAGCGCCGTGGGCGTACGCCCGAGTGCAGCCGGGCGGTGCCAGGGCTTCCGCGCGGTCGGTGCGCCGCGCGGAAGCCCGCGCGGCCAGAGGGGTAGATGGGCTGGTGTGACAGGGGAAGGCATGTGGTCGCTTCGCCCATGAGTGAATCGCGCACGGGGCAGCGACGACGAGCGATGGCACGGTGAACAGTCCGGGGCGGATCGTCCGGACCTGATCAGTGGTGGGCCGCCTCGCGGACGCCCTCGGTCGAGGAGGTCCTCCCCGGCAACCCGCGATGCCGCAGGGGCCCCGGGGATCGCGACTGTGCCGGTTGCCACCACCGGTCATCTACCTTTCATCGCAGGTGTCTCGACCAAGAGCTGACGGATCCTCATGCACCACCGGGACCGGGAGGACACGGTCTACGCCCGAAGACGCCGACGGTCGAATCTCCTTATGCCTCGCTGATCACGAAGAACGTTCCCGGCTTGAGGTTGAATCCGGACGCGCCGGCGCAGATGGTCGCCGCCACGGACGAGCCCTCCCACGACGAGCCGGGGCCGATCAGACCCGGGACGTCGACCTCCGAGGGCTGCTCGGCCGGGCAGACCGGAGTGGTCACGTTGACGGGCGAGTTGGCGATTCCGACCAGGTCCATGTTCTCGCCGTCCAGGAAGGGCGCGTCCCAGGTGATGGTCTCGGTTCCCGGGCCGGTCCGGTTGGTCTGCCCGGTGCCTGAGGTGCCGTCCTGGCTGACACAGCCGGTGAGGTAGTGGGGCCACACGGTGTTCGGCCCGGAGAAGCCGGAACACTGCACGCGTACGCCCGCCGCGAGCGAGGAGTCCGCGGACGCGGGCGCGGCGAGCGGAGACGCGATCAGTCCCGCGGCGGCGATCATGACTCCAGCCTGGACGGAACGCCGACGCAGAAACATCAACATGCTCAATTCCATACCCTTCATAGAGGTGCGACATGGCTTGCGGAACCTGCCTCGACCGAGACCGGACCGTGCCGCGGGCGTGTACCCGGCCAGCCCCCATCCGCGCCGGGAGCGAATCGGGATCTCCTGTCCCGGCGAGGCCCGTGGCCGACCGCCGAGCGGTGACCCCGGACGATCGGACTGCTCAGGGGGCGATCCGATCACCACTGCGTTGTCGTGAAGAACTTCAGTTCGGACCGCATTGGATCTACAGATTGGCGCACGAAACTCGGGGTCGACATCGTGCAGCCGGCTGCATCCCGGATAGTCGCCTGTCACTAGTAGGGCTTGGTCAGGTTCGTATCACCGTGGGTATGTCGCGGTGACAGGTGGGGCAAGCGCCGGTCCAGAGGGCGAGGAGTGTCTGCAGTTC